>CAZJOE010000228.1:0-4086 GCA_964547555.1 uncultured Elusimicrobia bacterium
TCTGTTGGAGTGATGGGCGACCAAAGAACCTATGAAAACACGGTTGCCATCCGCGCCGTCACATCGAAAGATGCGATGACAGCGGATTGGGCCGATCTTCCGCGGCCGGTGCTGGTGAGAATTTCGAATCGAATAATTAATGAAGTAAGAGGCATCAACAGAGTCGTTCTAGACATTTCATCAAAACCCCCTGCGACGATTGAGTGGGAGTAGTGGTTCCTCCCCAAGTCGTACATTGGGGAGGTTAGGAGGGGTATTAATGGGATCTTCCTTTTAATGCATTGAACCGGCAATTTGAACGCCGACTTTACTGCACTTAAAGGAAACTCTATTTATACCCCACCTAGCCTCCCCACTGTAAAGCGTGGGGAGGAATAAAAAAGTAGAGGAATAGTTATGATCGCTGAGAAAAATATGGAAATTAATTTACCCGTCTTTAAAAAAGGAAAAGTCCGTGACGTCTATGACATGGGGGACAAACTTCTGATGGTAGCATCGGACCGGATTTCGGCCTTCGACTGGGTGCTTCCCTCCATTATTCCAGATAAAGGAAAAATCCTTAACCTGATCTCCACCTTCTGGTTCAAGAAGTTGAACGGCGTCATCGCCAACCATTTGGTTTCCATCGACCCGGCGAAGTATCCGGCGGAACTTCAACCTTACGCGGCGCAGCTTAAAGGGCGTTCAGCTTATGTTCAGAAAACCGACAAGCTCGAAGTGGAATGTATTGTTCGCGGATATCTGGCGGGCTCCGGGTGGAAGGACTATCAAAAATCCCAATCGATCTGCGGCATTAAACTTCCCGCCGGTTTGCAGGAATCAGAAAAACTTCCAGAACCGATCTTCACTCCGACCACCAAAGAAGACGAAAAGGGAAAACACGACGAGAACATCACGTTCGAACAATTCTCCGCCATCTTGGGGAAACCCTTGGCGGAAACTCTTCGCGCGAAAAGCATTGAGCTCTACAAAGAAGGCGACAAATACGCGAACACCCGCGGCTTCATCTTGGCCGACACGAAATTTGAATTCGGCATATTGGGCGGACAACCGATCTTGATCGACGAAGCGCTCACCCCGGACTCTTCACGTTTTTGGGACGCCAAGGTTTATCAGAAAGGCAAATCGCAAGATTCATTCGACAAGCAAATCGTCCGCGATTATCTGGAAGGAATCAAATGGGACAAAAAGCCGCCCATCCCGCCGCTTCCTGAAAACATCATCACGAAAACCCGGGCTCGCTACATCGAAGCCTACGAAGGATTAACGGGCGAAAAATTCACAGCGTGAACACCTACATCATCGAAATTCATCCCAAGAAAGCGGCGTTTGATCCGCTGGCGAGGACCGTTCGATCGGAATTGATCGAAGCCGGAGAATCGCCGGAAGAAGCGCAAGTAAGCACGCAGCGTCTTTTCAAAATCACAGGCCCTTTAACATTCGAGCAGGCTGAGAACGTTGCCAATACGTTGCTCGTTGATCCCATCGTTGAAACCATTGCCGTCAACGATCCGCAAGCCAAACCCCAAAAGAAAAAGGCAGCAAAGGGGGCGGCGAACGCCGCCTGGGTGCTGGATGTTTGGCCCAAGCAGGGTGTGACGGATCCGATTGGAGAAACGATTGAGAAAGGTCTTCGTGATCTGGGATATCAAGGCGTGTTTCAAGCTCATTCGGCCCATCGTTATGTTTTTCCAAAAATAAAAAGCGCAGAGGTTCTAAAAAAATTGGCCCAGCAAATTTTGGCCAATGAAATGATCCATGACATCACTATCTCCCGAGAAAACTGAAACTAAATCTATGGGCCTGATCAAGGCATCCGACGATGAGTTAAAACGCATCAGCTCCGCTGGGCTTTTGTCTCTTTCGTTGGAGGAGATGAAAACCATCCAAAAACATTTTAAAGATCTCGGCCGCGAACCTTCCGACATCGAACTCGAAACGCTCGCGCAGACGTGGAGTGAACATTGTGTCCACAAAACTTTCAAGGCCAGCGTCGCTTACGATGAAAAAACCACGGCCGGCGGCCGCGCGTTGGGCTCGAAGGTTTATCAGAATCTCCTGAAGGAAACCATCGCCAAGGCCACCGACGATTTGAATCATCCGTGGTGTTTGTCCGTTTTCAAAGACAACGCGGGCATCATCGAGTTCGATGAAATAGACGGTATCGCTTTTAAATGTGAAACCCATAATCATCCTTCCGCGCTTGAACCTTACGGAGGCGCGGGCACGGGGCTGGGCGGCGTGATCCGAGACGTGTTGGGATGCGGCCTTGGGGCAAAGCCGGTGATGAACACCGATGTTTTTTGTTTTGGCGATCTCAACACGCCTCCCCATGAAATTCCCGCCGGCGCGCTCCATCCCAGACGAATCGCCCGCGGTGTTATCGCCGGCGTTCGCGATTATGGAAACCGGATGGGAATTCCAACTTCGAATGGCGCGATTTATTTCGACAAAGGTTATGTGGGAAATCCGCTCGTCTTCTGCGGCACGGTGGGCATCATTCCCAAAAATTTAATCGATAAAACCGTTCTTCCCGGTGACCTCATCGTGGTCATGGGAGGAAGGACCGGGCGAGACGGGATTCACGGCGCGACATTTTCTTCTGCTCCGCTTGAAGGCGGCATTACATCCAATGTGGTTCAAATCGGACACGCCATCATGGAAAAGAAAACTATGGACGTTCTTCTCCAAGCGCGCGATAAAAAACTTTACCGATCGGTCACGGACTGCGGCGCAGGAGGTTTTTCCTCGGCCGTCGGAGAACTTGGGAAAGACACCGGCGTGGACGTGCATCTTGAAAAAGCGCCGCTTAAATACGCGGGCCTCAAACCTTGGGAAATTTGGCTTTCCGAATCACAAGAACGCATGGTGTTCGCGGTGCCGCCTGAAAACTGGAATGCGCTCCAACTTCTTTGCCAGCAAGAAAATGTTGAAGTGGTGGCGCTCGGCACTTTTACCAACGACCAAAAGCTCACCGTTAAATACGAAGGAAAGACCGTCGCCCAAATGGACATGGCATTTGTCCACGATGGAATTCCCAAACTTTATTTAACAGCCACGTGGGACACTGAAGAACACGCGAAACTTTTTACCTCAAGCCGTCATTCCGGCCTTCGCCGGGATGACTACTTAGGAACTCTCAAAGCGCTTCTCGCCAATCCGATCATCGCCAGCAAAGAATCAGTGATTCGGCAATACGATCACGAGGTTCAAGGGGGAAGCATCATTAAACCTTTGATGGGAACTTCACAGGACGCTCCAACCGACGCCTCCGTGTTTCGCCCGAAATTGGATTCCTGGAAAGGGGTGGCAGTTTCAAATGGGCTGAATCCTGAAATGGGCAAATGGGATCCTTTCGTGATGGCGCAGATGGCCGTTGATGAAGCGTATCGCAACTTAATCGCGGTGGGCGGTGGCCTTGGTCACACAGCGATTTTGGACAATTTCTGCTGGGGAAATCCGAAAAGTCCGATTGAATTGGCAGGCCTTGTTCGCGCGGCCGAAGGCGCCAAAGAAGCGGCGCTTGCTTATGGGCTTCCCTTTATTTCTGGTAAAGACAGCTTTAACAACACCTGGAAATCCAACGACGGTGTCCTCCATTCAATTCCACCCACGTTGTTGGTTTCCGCGATTGGTGTTTTAGACGATGTCCGGACTTGCCTCAGCTCAAGTTTAAAAGAAGAAAATGCCCTCCTTTATCTCGTTGGGGAAACTCAGGACAAATGGGCCGGTTCCTTGGCGAAAAAACTTTGGGGCGATTCCACGCCGAATGAATTGCCGGAAGTTAATTTGGCAGCGGCCCAAACAAATTATCAGAAACTCAAAATGGCGATCAAACATCGATTGGTCTTGTCCATCCACGATCTTTCCGAAGGCGGACTCGCCGTGGCCGCCGCTGAAATGGCTTTCGGCAGCGAAAAAGGGGTGGAACTCAATTTGTCGGGGGATCAATCTGTCGAAACAATTTTGTTCTCAGAATCTCCCAGCCGTTTGTTGGTTGAAGTTTCTCCCATCAACAAAGCCGAATTCGAACAAACGATGGGGGCCCGCGCTGCATTTACGGTCGGCAAGGTCACCAAAACACCC
>CAZJOE010000229.1:0-4075 GCA_964547555.1 uncultured Elusimicrobia bacterium
AACATGAGGATATTCTGCACCGTCTCTTTGCCGAGATAGTGGTCGATCCGGTAAATTTGTCGTTCGCGCAAGTTATCGCGGATCTTCTTATTTAATTCGCGGGCGGAATTTTGGGAGCGACCGAAAGGTTTTTCGATAATCACGCGAACCCATCCTTGAGGTTCGTTATGGGAAACATTTAAATCCGAATCGCCCAAATTAACAATCACGTTTTCATAAACGGAAGGAGGCGTCGACAGATAAAAAATCCTCCGGCCAGGAATGATGAATTGTTGGTCCAGGTTCAAGAGCGAGGATTTAAGTTTTTGATAGGTGCCGGCGTCACTGTAATCACCGGAAAGGTAAAAACAACGGCCTATAAATTTTTGGACCTCATCTTTGTTGGAATCGGGAGGAAGCGCCGCCGTAATTTTTTCCCTGAAATCATGATCGCTCATCCCCGTGCGGGCGACGCCCACGATATAAAAGCGCGAGGGCATCAACTTCCGGTGCGTGAGATAGAAAAGGGAAGGCATCAGCTTTCGATACGTTAAATCTCCGGAGGCGCCGAAAATAACGATCGCACAAGGTTCGGCAATCCCCTCGATGACACAGAGCTCTTCTTTGGTATAAACTTTTGAGGAGAGAATAGGAGACGCCATGAGGGATTTTATTTTTTAGGAATTTCGCGGGCTTTAACGCCGGCTTGACCTTGAGCCGCTTCCATGGAACCCGCTCCGGCAATCGACTTTCTTTCTTTTTCCGCGTCACTAACGACGTTGTGGCCCCCGAACTTGTTTCGAAGGGCCGCTAAGACTTTATTGCTGAAAGCATCCTTCTGCCGGGACAAAAACCGTTGATAGAGAGAGAGTGTGATGACCGGTGCAGCAACGCCCGATTCTACAGCCTGCTGAACCGTCCACCGGCCCTCCCCTGAATCTTGGACATAACCGCCGATATGGGTGAGGCCTGGGTCTTCGGTCAATGCTTCCGCAGCCAATTCCAAAAGCCAAGACCGGACCACGCTCCCCTGATTCCACAAGTGGGCAACTTTGCTGAGATCGGGTTTATAGGGAGAGGCCTGCAGAATTTCGAACCCTTCTCCGTAGGCTTGCATCATGCCGTATTCAATTCCGTTGTGGACCATTTTCACAAAATGTCCGGCGCCTGTTTCTCCGCAATGAAGGTAGCCATTTTGTGGAGCCAAATCTTTGAGGATCGGTTCAACATGATTGAACACTTCTTTTTCGCCACCGACCATCAAACAATAGCCGACCGCAAGCCCCCAAATTCCACCTGAAACGCCCGCGTCCAAATATTTAATTCCTAACTTTTTTAATTCTTCGGCGTGACGGATGTCATCTTTGTAATAGCTATTTCCTCCATCAATAATGATATCGCCTTTCGAAAGAATTTTAGAAAGCGCCTGAATGTGGTCTTCCAGGGGCTGGCCGGTGGGGAGCATCAACCAAACAATGCGCGGACCTTTTAATTTTTTAACAAATTCTTCGAGGGAGACGGCCCCCACTCCGCCTTCTTTCACCACTTCTTGAACTTTTTCAGCTGTTCGGTTAAAAACAACGACTTCGTGCTTGGCTTTAATGAGCCGCTTCGCCATGTTCATGCCCATGCGGCCGAGGCCGATTAACCCAATCTGCATGTTATTTGGGCTCCTGATCATTGTCTTTTTTGTTGTTGGTCCCTTCATCTATTCCGTCTTTAAACGCTTTGATGGAACGGCCGATTCCTTTGGCGACGTCCGGAAGCCGCTTGGCCCCGAATAGAAGCAACACGATGACAAGAATAACGATTAATTCACTCATGCCGAGATTGGGCAACATAACAAGTCTCCTCTTTTATCCTAAAAACTTTCTTTCGCGGGCTGCTTGGGTGATCAGGTCCGACAAGTTGTCGGTGTCTTTTTTCTCCATCGATTTGCGCAAAGCGCGGACCAGCGACTGATGGATCAAATTGGTTTCAACATGGTCTCCCACCAAGCGGACCGTTCGTTTGATTTCATCAGCCAAGGCCGGTGAAAGCATTTTCAAACAATCCGGATCATAGTACCCCAATGCTTCTCGGATATCTTCGGTGAAGTTCGGATAGTATTCCAAAATATTCCGGATGTCGGATGGTTTTAAAGTTGAGAGCCCCAACAGTTCGGGAGGAAGTCCGATTGAATAAAGCGCCGCGCAAAATCCGATGGCGCGAGGCAATCGTTTGCCGGCCACCGCACGGGTATAACCAAAA
Source organism: uncultured Elusimicrobia bacterium (assembly GCA_964547555.1). Taxonomy (GTDB): domain Bacteria; phylum Elusimicrobiota; class Elusimicrobia; order F11; family F11; genus CAZJOE01. The sequence goes on from CAZJOE010000229.1 coordinate 2,230, forward strand.
AGGCCCACATGCAATTTTCTATTGCGCCGAGAGGGAATGTGCTGCGCCACCTCATTAATGAGCGGTGCCATTCTCTCCACCTGGCGTGCATAGGTGCGGGAAATCTTTTCAATCAATCCTATCAATACTTCTTCTTTTTCAACTTCAATGGGCGGCTTGCGCTTGGCTCTTTTGATTTGAGCGATCGCCGTTTTAACCAGTTCTTCCGGATAATCAAACTTAAAAGCGGATTGAACGGTAAAGGTTTGCACCGACGGATATCCTCTCATTCGACTGGGAACATTCGTCGGTTTAAAATTTCCACGGAAGGGAGCTGAGCCCACCCCGACGATAGGATAAAGCGGAATCCCTACCTTCTTCTCGAGAATATGGAGACGATGAAGAGCGATTTTAAGCATCAGCACCGCGGCGGCTGAACCATACGTCAACGCGGGATCGGAACGAGCAAGGAAGACCCGTTGATAAGGAATATCTTTCCCCGCCAAAAATTGTTCAACGATGGTGTCTGCCGTCAACAAAGAAGGCTTGTCTTCGATAAGCGGAATCACATTGATGGACTTGGGAGCAAAATCGCCGATCCATTCTTTAAGGGTAATATCTCCGGCCACAACGGGATACTGGGCTTTGCCGATCACAAATTCTCTGTAGTAATTCCAGATTCGACTGAGTTCCAATGAATTGGTCGTCATGGGAAGAATGACTTCAAAAATAGGAGCAATGTCTCTTCGGTAAAACTGTTTGGCGACGTCATAAGCGCGGGGGATCCCTTCGAGAATTTCCAACAAGCCTTTGGACGACGCTCGTTCCCGCATCGGGTTGGGAACACGCAAAGTTAAGAAAACTTTTTTACCGAGAGGTTTTTTTCGGAAATAAGGGCCGTATTGGGAAAGCAATTTGGGAACAACGTAAACGTCGACTTCTTTTCCTTCATGGTCCCACATCTGCTCATCACAGCCGAGTGTGTTGAACGCATAATGGGCTTCTCGAACTTCTTCTTCACCGGTCAAAGAAGGGCCCGCGGAAAAAAAAGGGCGGGACGCGTTGTCGGGATGCTGGGTGCTCATGCACCTTGGAATTATCAAATCACTCATCGGCGGATTATAGCAATAGGGAGCTGAACTGCTGGGATGAAGAAAGAAATCTAGGCGGAAGCCGAAGGCTCGGCTTCCGGTGTGTAATGGCGGATGTCTTTGCCCAGCACCATGAAAATGACATCTTCGGCAATGTTGGTGGCGTGATCCGCAATGCGTTCCAGGTTCCGGGAAATTAAGATCAGCCCCAGCGCGCGCTGAATGGTAGAGGAATCCGATTGCATCAGATGCATCAACTCATGGAAAGACTCACTTTTTAACTTATCTTCTTCCTCATCCCGTTTGACCACAGACCGAGCCAACTCGACGTCTTTTTTCACATATGCGTCCAAGGCGTCTTTCAGCATCTTCTTGGCCAATTCGGCCATACGGGGAAGGTCAAAAAGTCTTTTTTCCAACTGAGGGAAATTCAACAGAATGGCGGTCGTTTGAGAAATATTCACGGCCTGGTCTCCAATTCGTTCCAGATCGGCGTTGATTTTAATGGCGCCCATAATGAAACGAAGATCGTTGGCCGCCGGTTGGTAAAGGGCCAGTATTTTGAAACAGCGGTCATCCACTTCAATATGCAGCTGATTGACCAGTTTCTCTTTTTCATGGACTTGGGCCAACGTTTCCGGGGTTCTTTCCAAAAGACTCGACACGGCAATATGAATCATCTCTTCCGCAAGGCTGCCCATGTGAAGCAACCGGTATTTTAATTCGTCTTCAACTTCTTCAAAATGGCGTTTCATAATTTCCTTTAACCGAACCGG
>CAZJOE010000230.1:0-4046 GCA_964547555.1 uncultured Elusimicrobia bacterium
GACCCATAAGACCCAAGCTGCTCGCGAGGATCACGCATTGGATTTGGGACACTTGAGCAACACCCAAATCAAAACTCGATTTGGAAAGAACCACAGGGAAGGGAACGAAATCATTTCTCCATAGAAAAACAATGTTTTGAAGAACGATGGAAACGCCGATAGCAGAAATAAGAGGCGCCAAGCGCGGCGCGCGGCGGAGCGGGACATAAGCCAATTTTTCAATTCCAACCGCGGCCAATCCACAAAGAAACATCGCGGCAACAAAAGCCAATGCAACCGCGGCGGGCCAAGGAAGAATTCCGGATGCCGCGGCCAAAACACCACAGCCGGCAAAAGCGCCCAACATAAAAATTTCAGAATGGGCGAAGTTGATCATCAACAAAATTCCATACACCATCGTGTAACCCAAGGCCACCAAAGCGTAGATGGAGCCCAGGGTGATGCCGTTGATAATCTGTTCGATAAAAGTGGCGAGAATTCTTAACTCCTTTTGGGCGCGCCCACGGGAACAAAAACACCATTCTTCACCATGAAAAGGGTCACTGTTTGATTCACATTGTCGCCTTTTTCATCAAATGAAATTTCCCCCAGGATCCCTTGGGATTTAACAGTTCGAAGATACTCGATGATTTTATCCCGGTCGGCTCCGACATTTTCAATCGCCGACATGAGGAGTGAAGTGACGGTATAACCGTAATGGTCGTACGATTTTAATTCGTCATCGGGAAAACGGACCTTGTAGCGATCCATAAAATCTTTGCTGGAAGACATGAGTTCAGGCGGACTGCCCAAGAAAGTGACATAAGCCCCTTCGGCGGCGTCGCCGGCCATTTGAATAAAGACAGCATCGTAATTGGCTTCAGACGCGACGAAAGGACCTTTGAATTGAATATCTCGCGCTTGGCGAACCAACACGCCCCCTTCTGCAAAGATTCCACCAAAGTAAAGAGCTTGCGGCCCTTTGGCTTTGACACGCGTCAACAGGGATCTAAAATCGCGGTCCCCCACTTGGAGTCCTTCAAAAGCAACAATGGTCCCTCCCAGTTTTTCAAAATGTTTTCTGAACTCTTCCGCCACACCTTGGCCATAAGAAGTCTTGTCATGAATAATTCCCACTTTGGTCAATTTAAGTTCTTTAAAGACAAAATCCGCTCCAAAGGGTCCCTGAACTTTGTCGGTTGAGTTCACTCGGAAAACAGATTTGGGCCACGTCCATTGAGGAGAAAGCTGCTGCTCCGTGAGCATGGGATTCGAAGAAGCGGGAGTTAACATCGCCAAATGCGCTTGAGCATAAATGCTCGAAGCGGGAATCGAGCATCCGGAATTAAAATGGCCCACCACTCCGACGATGTTCCGGTCCGCCACAATTCGGTTGGCCACGCTGACTGCTTCTTTGGGATCAGACCGGTCATCAAATGAGACCAATTCTATGGGGAATGGAATCTTTCCGCTTTTATTGGCGTCTTCAATCGCCAAGACGACCGCGCGCTGAATTCCTTGCCCCAGGGAGGCGATGTCACCCGTCAGAGGAATGGCGAGAGCAATTTTTACGGAATTAGATTTTTTACATCCCATCAAACCCATCGCTAAAGAAAGAACGCTCAAAACCACCGTCAAAGTTTTTCTTTTCATCTGGAAACCTCCATTGGAGAAGCGGGTTGAGAACCACCCAGTATTTTTAGTTGACCCAATCCCACATAAATAAAAACCACATACATAATAATCGACATATAAAACGGCATGGAGTTAAATCCCGGCTCAAATCTCCATCGCAAGGTAAATGCGCTGAGGAGCGCCATGAAGGCAAAAAAGGAAACCGCAAATATTACCCACGAAATAAACCGAGTGAACCAAATGGAATTCATAATAATGAAAATAACCATCGCCAAAGGGGTGAGCCACGCCCACCAAGGACTTTGGCCGGAGCGATCAAAGTTATAAACGAAAAGGACGGCCGCCAACACTTGCGCTCCAATCAAGAGGAGACGGCTTTTCTTCATAGTTTAAGAAGGGAAAGAATTGATTTTATTTCCGGCTTCACCGTAAGGGGGCGCGGCATCATCGTCATCGCTCTTTCGGGATCTTTAAGGCCATGGCCCGTGATAATGCATACCACAGAATCACCCTTCGATAATTTTATTTTTCCCGTCGAGATATATTTCTTGAGACCTGCCACGCCAGCCGCCGACGCCGGTTCACAATAGACGCCTTCTAAAGCGGGCATCATTTTGTAGGCCTCTAGAATTTCATCATCCGTCACTGAATCGATAACCCCGGCCGATTCATCACGCGCGATCTCTGCTAATTTCCAAGACGCGGGATTGCCAATTTTAATCGCCGTCGCGATGGTCTTGGGATTTTTGATGGCTTGTCCGGTGACGATCGGAGCAGCCCCTTCCGCTTGAAAACCCATCATCTTCGGTTTTGAAGATGATTTTTTCTTTTGAAAATATTCTTTGTACCCCATCCAATAAGCGGTGATGTTTCCCGCATTTCCCACTGGCATAAATTGATAGTCAGGCGCCCGGCCCAACGACTCGATAATTTCGAAAGCTCCGGTCTTTTGTCCTTCGAGGCGCATTGGATTTAAAGAATTAACCATCGTGATGGAATGTGATTTTGAAATCTCTATAACCAGCTCGAGAGCGTCATCGAAGTTCCCTTCAATGGAAAGCACTTGGGCTCCATGCATCAAAGCTTGTGAAAGTTTTCCCAGCGCGATGTTTCCATCGGGAACAAGAACGACCGATTTAAGGCCTGCGCGTGACGCATAAGCCGCGGCTGAGGCCGAGGTGTTTCCAGTTGAAGCGGTGATGACCGCTTTTGATCCTTCTTCAAGGGCCTTGGTGACCGCCAGGGTCATTCCCCGGTCCTTAAAAGATCCGGTTGGATTAAGTCCTTCCAACTTTAAATAAAGTGAAACACCGGGAATCCCAATGGCTTGAGCCAACCGTGGCGCCGGCACCAACGGAGTGCTTCCTTCCGACAAAGTAATGATGGGAGTTTTATCGGATACCGGCAAAAACTCCCGGTACCGTTCGATGACGCCTGGGCCGGTCATATTATTCCATCCGAATTAAAACGGTCCGAGCCAAAGTCGTGGAAAGATTGTCGATGGCTTTAACCGACGCCTGAATGGCGGACTCGGTCGTTTCATGTGTGAGCAGAATAATAGGAACGCCCCGTTTGGACGGCGCCCCTTCATACGAATCTTGATGAACCGAAGCGATGGACACTCCATACCGTCCCAATATCCCGGTAATTTTGGAAAGCAATCCGGGTTTATCACCGGTGTTCACGCGTAGATAATAACGACACTCAATATCGCCCATCGGTGAAAATTTAATTTTGCCGTGATCGCGGGCGCTGACAAAAGGAAGACGACCCGCGGTGCCGTTTGCAATGTGTCGGCAAAGGAAAATAATATCGGATAGGACAGCGCTCGAGGTTGGCAACTTTCCCGCGCCTTTTCCATAAAGCATCACATCGCCCGCCGCATCTCCGTGCAGAGACACGGCGTTGTATTCATTCCTCACATTGGCAAAAGGATGGGATTGGGCAATCATGGCCGGATGAACACGGAAAACCCAACCGCTCCGGGATTCTTCGGCGATCGCCAAAAGTTTGATTCGCGAATGCAGCCTTTCTTCAATCAAACGGATATCGAGGGCCTGAAGGCGAGATATTCCTTCCACATGAACCCGCGTTGGCGAAATCCAATGTCCGGTGGCCAGCGATCCAAGAATGGCGATCTTTTGTGCCGCGTCAATTCCCTCGATATCAAAAGTCGGATCCTTTTCGGCAAACCCAGCCTTTTGAGCTTCGCGGAGCGCCTGCCCAGCCGCATCACCGTGATGGACCTCGAAAGCAATTCGACGATCGAGACGGACGTCGTCATCACCAAGACCGTGGAGCGCTCTTCACTCCGGCGGGGACAGCGCCCGATCCGGGAGCGGGTCAACAGCTACGGTGAGGCCGTCTACATCATCGAGGCGACGGACGACCAGGTGCTCAACAAGACGAACGCGCTAATCAGCAAGGCCCTT
>CAZJOE010000231.1:0-4045 GCA_964547555.1 uncultured Elusimicrobia bacterium
CAGGCTTCTTATCAATTAACGGGAGATGAACAAGATGTCGCCTTGGCGCGACTCGTGGTGATTTCACTTCTCAATCAGGCGAACCCCGTGCCCAACCCCATTCCAGGTGAATTAAGTTTTGGCCGCCTGAGTTTTAACGTTGAATCGATCATCGCGTGGGCGCAAGATCATAGACCCGATGTGCGTATTGCGATTTTGAACGCGGAATTGGCGCGCTACAACTGGAAAGCGGCCAGAGCGGATAACAGCATTAAATTGGACGCTTCCGGTTTCTATGGACGAGCGGGCGCCGCTTTCTCTGAAGACGAATTTGAAATGCATGAAGCGTGGAACGTGGGCCTCAAAGCGTCTCGGTCGTTTTGGGGAAATACCGTTCGTGGATCTTACAGCAAAGAAAACACAGCCCCGGACTTGGGCCAGTTTTTCGTGACGGATTCGACTCAGAAGTCGTTGGAAGTGGGACTCTTGGACGCGTTGCCCGGGATGTCGAATGCGCGGCAGGCGCAACTTCAGTACGAACGCGCGAAAGCGGAATTGGTTGAAGCCAGCCGCAAAGCCGAATATGAAGTGCGGGAGACCTATTACAATTTGGAAAAATCCGCGCGGCAATTGGAAGCGGTGCGGTTGGACGTGAACTTCCGCCATAAAGATTTGGAAATCACTCGCGAAAAAGTAAAACTCGGTTTGTCGGAATTGTCTCAACTGATGGCGGCGGAAATGGCGTACGCTTCAACCCGCGCCACCGAACAAGACGCGCTCGCCGCCTACAACATCGCCTTGGCAGCCATGGACCGCGTGGCCGGCGCCGAAGTTGTCAGCAGCAAATAGTCGTTCCCATGACCTATGAAAATCGGATCAATATTCGTCAAACGGCCTGTCATGACCTCCATGGTGTTTGTGGGGGTCGCTCTTTTTGGAATTCTTTCGTGGGTCAGGCTTCCCCAGGAGCTCTTTCCTAACATCTCCGTTCCGCAGTTGATCGTCATCACCAAGTATCCAAACGCCGCCCCCGAAGAAATAGAAAACCTCATCACCAAACCTCTCGAAGAAGCCGTCGGCACCGTTCCCAACTTAAAACGCATCAGTTCCATTTCCAAAGAAGGGCTTTCCGCCGTTACGCTCGATTTTGGTTGGGGCACCGACATGGGGTTCGCGCACCTCGCCACGCGCGAAAAACTAGACCGCATGAAAGACCGGCTTCCCCAAGAAGCGGAAGAGCCGATCATTAAACGCGTAAACCCTTTTGCCCATCCGGTTGTGATTCTTAGCGTGACCAGTGAAATGAATTTGGCGGACCTCACCGACTTGTGCATTGATGTCATCAAGAAGAAGTTGGAGAAAGCCGACGGCGTTGCTTCGGTGACAATCTCCGGAGGCCAAAAGCGCGAGATCTTGGTCGAAGTGGACCGCGGGCGTTTAAGCGCGAGCGCGATTTCTCTGCCGATGGTGGTCGATGCCATCAAAAATTCCAATTACGATTATCCGGCGGGAACCACGCAAGGGAAAGTGGTCGAGTATTTAGTCCGCACCCATGGCCGGTTCACTTCTCTTAAAGATATCGGCGACACCATCGTTCAAGTTGAAAACCCCGAGTTCGACCCCGTTTATAAATGGAAACAAAACGATACGCGGGACCCCTCCCGGTCGCCGGCGGAGCAGCGGCTCATTCCGTTGTCTCATTTGGCGACGATTGAATTTTCTCTTGAAGACCGGACCAGTTATTCCCGGTACAACGGTCTCGAAAATATTTCGATTTCCGTCCAGAAACAAGCGGACGCCAACACGGTGGCGGTGGCCAAATCCATTCGGCAAGCGTTGAATGAGTTGAGGCCGTCCCTTCCTACCTCCGTCAAACTAAAAATAATTTACAACGAAGCCGAATTCATCACGGACGCACTTTCTAACATGCGGACCGATATCATGATCGGCGGCGTGCTGGCCTTTTGCGTGCTTTTCATTTTTCTCGGCAACGCGCGCGATTCCATGTTTGCCGGACTCGCGATTCCCATGGCGATGCTCACCACTCTTATCATGATTTTTATTTTTGATTTCTCCATCAACATGCTCACCTTGGCGGGCTTGGCGCTGTCGATCGGAAGTATGTCCGACTGTTCTATTTGTATTTCGGAAAACATCACGCGCCACAGTAAAATATTAAGAAAGCCGCCGGAGGAAGCCGCCATCGCGGGGTCGGATGAAATGGTGGCTTCGATGTTGTCTTCCACTCTCACCAACGTGGTCGTGTTCTTGCCGCTTCTTTTTGTTCAGGGGGTGGCGCAGCAACTCTTCAGGGGACTTTTCATCGTGACCATTTTTACCAACTTTGCGTCGTTGTTCGTGTCGTTGACCCTGATTCCCCGCATGGCCGCTTACGAATGGTCTTTGCCTTCTTTCTTCCAACGCCCCGCCTGGGTCGACAAGGTCATGCTGACCGACGAGAAATTTAAATTGCTCAAGGGCACTTATGCCCGGGTTCTTGAGTATGTCCTTATAAATGCCCGGACGGTTTTCACCGTTATCTTTATGTTGTTTGGTCTTTCATTTTTGATTGTGATGTGGATGCCGTATGTGTTCATGCCGAAAATGGACCAAGGTCAATTTCTTATCCAACTCAACATGCCGATCGGAAGCCGGTTGGACATAACCAACATGGTGGCCGCCAAGATGGAATCGGCCTTGTCCAATATCAAAGGGATCGACGTCATGGTGAATGTGGGATCGGCTCAGGAAGAGGAAGAACTGGATGCGCTTAAATCCAACGAAGCACAATTGGTCGTAACACTGGGCCCCAAAGCAAAACTTTCTACGGCGCGTGCCATTGAAAAATTTAAGAGCCGCATTAAAAACGAAAACCTGGAAGGCGGACGGTTGACATACATTCTTCAAGACAGCCCGCTTCAATCGGCCTTGGCCGGCGGGGCGGCCGTGGAGGTGGAGATCAAAGGTCCGGACCTCGGTAACCTTAAATATCTCTCTTCGGAATTGATGTCGAAGTTCGGCCAACTTCCCTTTCTTTATGGTGTGACCACGACCTTTGCTCTGCCATCCAAAGAAAGCCAAGTGCTGGTTGATAAAGACAAAGCCGCCGGATTTCAATTGTCTGTCGCCGACATCGCGCGGACCGCGCTTATTGCCATCAAAGGTGTGGTGGCCACAAAATTTAAAGAAGGGGGGAAAGAAACAGACATTCGCGTTCGTCTCCGTGAAGAAGATCGCAACAACAGTGAAAGCGTCCGACAACTGGCCCTTCGGTCTCCGCGCGGGACCATGGTCCCGTTGGACGCGGTCGCCCAAGTCAATCCCGGATTGGGGGCTAGTGAGATCCGGCATTTGGATCAACAGCGGGCTGTGATCGTTTCGGCCAATGTGGAGGGAACAAGCGTCGATAAAGCGCTTAAAGCCGTTCAGAAAATTATTTCCGGATATCGCAATCAAAAAGACGTCATTATTGAGCTCGGAGGGGAAAGTCGCAAACAAGCGGAATCCTTTTCTAGCCTCAAGTACACATTCTTACTCGCCATCATGCTGGTCTACATGATTATGGCCGCCGAATTTGAATCTCTTCTTCAGCCTTTGATTATTATGATCACGGTCCCTTTTTCATTTATTGGCGTGGCGCTCACTCTTTTTCTTACCAATGTTCCCTTTTCTTCCGTTGCGATTTTGGGTGTTGTTATTTTGGCCGGTATCGTTGTGAACAACGGAATCGTTCTCATCGATCATATCAACGGCCTTTTAGCGAATGGAATGGATTTAAAAGAAGCGATTCACACCGGTAGCGTGGACCGCTTGCGTCCTATTTTGATGACCAGTTTTACCGCGATGTTGGGGTCGTTGCCGCTCACGCTCGGTTTGGGTCGCGGTGACGAATTGGCGCAACCCCTCGCGTTGGTGACCTTCGGCGGAATGTTTGTGTCGACGATGTTGACCCTTTTGGTAATTCCACTGCTTTATTACAAAGTGGCGATTTGGAAACAAAGCCGTCATTCCCGCGAAGGCGGGAATCCAGGCAGGCAACATGCTTTTTAAAAACAAGTTGAAGACC
>CAZJOE010000232.1:0-4040 GCA_964547555.1 uncultured Elusimicrobia bacterium
GATGCTGATTTGATTAAAGAAGTGATCACCAATATTCTGGACAACGGATTGGAAGCCATGAAGGGGCCCGGGAAAGTTCTGATCGCGATCAGCGTGAACCCCGTGTTGTCCACCGTTCAGCTGTCTATCACAAACACGGGCAGCGCCTTGGCCGAGGAATTGCAGGAGAAAATATTTGAGCCCTTCTTCACCACGAAAGAAACAGGGATGGGGTTGGGACTGGCCATCGTCAAACAAGTGATCGACGGTCATAACGGAAAAATCCAAGCCGTGGGAGACGTTAAAACCAATACCACCACTTTTAGTATTTTTCTCCCGATTAAGTCGGACGAGACCAAGGCGGCCTGATGGTGGCAACGCCTCCTAAAAGAAAAATATTGGTCATTGATGACGAGCCTCAGGTGGGAATGATTTTTACCAAAGTCCTTCAATCGGCGGGGTATGACGTCTCAGCCGCTTCTTCCGGCGAAGAAGGGCTGAAGAAAATGAGCATTCAACCCGACGTGCTCTTCTTGGACATCAAACTCCCCGGCATCGACGGGCTTGAAACCCTGCGCCGGGTTCGGAAACTTTCTCCGGATATTCCTGTCGTTATGATGACCGCTTATCAAACGGTCGACTCGGCCGTGGAGAGCATGCGATTGGGCGCTTGTGATTACCTGATTAAGCCGCTCGATAACGACCGGATCAAAGAAGTGGTGAAGCACGCTCTCCTCATCGGCGGCGCGCACGCGCTGTCTCCGGATTTAACGCTGGGCCCGGCGGACTTGATTGGAATGTCTCCCGCTTTCGAACGCGTTCAAAAACTTATTAACAAAGTCGCTCCGACGGACTTGACCGTTTTGTTGCTGGGTGAATCGGGAACCGGTAAGGAACTCACCGCGCGCGCCATTCACAACACCTCCAAACGAAACTTCAAAGCTTTCGTGCCCGTCGATTGCGCGGCCCTTCCGGAAACTCTGATGGAATCGGAACTTTTCGGCTATGAAAAAGGAGCTTTCACGGGAGCCGACGAATCCCGGCCCGGCCGGTTTGAAATGGCGAATGAAGGAACTATTTTTCTCGACGAAATTGGGAATTTGTCGATGATCGTTCAAGCCAAGCTTTTGCGCGTTCTTCAAGACCCCACCTTTGTCCGTTTGGGGGGCCGGAAAGAAGTAAGGGTCAACACCCGCGTGATCGCGGCCACCAACAAAGATTTGGAATCCGCAGCCCAAAGAGGGGAGTTCCGTGAAGACCTTTATCACCGGATTAAAGTTTTTATGATTGAGTTGTCTCCGTTAAGAAACCGGCTCGATGATATTCCCATCCTCGTCGACTACTACATCAAAAAAACATCTCAAGAGTTAAACGTGCCGGTAAAAAAAGTGGACCCTGCCGTGCTGGAATTGTTCCAACATTACCGGTGGCCGGGAAATATCCGGGAACTCTCCAATGCGATCCGGAGCGCTGTCGTCCTGGCGGACGGCATGATCGAACCCGAACATTTGCCGACCAGCATCCGGTTTTCGGAGAAAAAACCTTTGGCTTCTCCGTCTGTTCCGGAAATTGGAGACACCGGACTCAGGGACGTCTTGAAAAAAGTAGAGCGGGAACACATCATGGCGACGCTTGAGAAAACGGCCTGGAACCGCACCGAAGCGGCGAAAATCCTTGGTATTGACTATAAAACGCTCTACAACAAGATGCGCGAACATGGCATCGCCGAACCTTAAAAACTCCCTAAAATCCGCACTTTTAGCGTCAAAATGGACCGTTTTTTCACAAAAAAACCACTGATTTTTTGCCCTTTTTAACCCAACCTTAAGGCGTCCTTAATCCCGACTTGTTACCATTTTGTTACACCATGAAATTAAACGAGTTTGACCAAAATATGCACAAATCGCTCGAATCAATTTTCTTCAAAACCTTGGGGCTTTATTGCCTCGTGATTCTCCTGCCTTTCTTCCTCCCTCTCTCTTCCGCCCACGCCGCCGTGAAAAATATCATTGTGTTTATTGGTGATGGAATGGGGGAAGAGCATATCAAGGGCGGGCAATGGTATCTTGACGCGCAGGGTTTTGAAACGCTGAGTTTCACTCAATTTCCAGTTTCCACTTTGATGACGACTTTAAACGCCGAAGGGCAAATTACGGATTCTGCGGCGAGCGCGACAGCCATGGCAACGGGAGTGAAGGTGAGCAACGACACCGTGAGTCAGAGAATCCCCGGAGACGGCGCCGATCTTCCGACCATTCTCGAGTTGTTTAAAAGCCGGGGTAAAAAAACGGGTCTGGTCACAAACACCAGTATCACCGACGCCACCCCCGCCGCCTTCGGTGCCCACGAGCCTTCCCGCGATAATGTGAACGCCATTCGTACGGATTTTTTGCAGAGGTCCAAACCGAATATTTTATTCGGAGCGGCTCCCACCATTTCTCCGGCCCAAGCCACGAGCAATGGGTATGCGGTTGTCCAAACAAGAGATGCCCTTCTGGCGGCGGATGTCGCCGCCATCCCGTACTTGTCTGGTCAATTCGGTAATCAAGGTTCGATGCAGTGGGAATATCTGCGGACCACTCTCAATCCTACCCAACCCTCTCTCAAAGAAATGACCGAACGCGCTTTAACCGCTTTGGAAGGGCATCCCAGTGGTTTTTTCCTGATGATTGAAAATGAGTTGATCGACACGGCCAGTCATAACCGGAATATAAATGGACAGGATAGAGGGTTGCTTTTGGTGAGAGAAGTGGAAGCTTTAAGTCACGCGGTGGCTTCAGCAGTGGCGTGGGCGTCAAGTCATCCAGACACACTGATTCTTGTGTTATCTGACCACGAATGTGGTGATTTGTTCGTGTCAGCCGGAGCTCCCTTTGCCGGCAGCGCCCCCGAGATGATATGGGGAACCAATGAACATACGATTAAGCCAGTCAGAATTTATGCTTTTGGAACCGGTAGCGCGGAATTGGTCCTTCCCGAATTTCAATCGATTCAAGACAACACCCATGTTTTTACTTTTCTTCAGTCGCTGGTGGCCGATGATGAAGATCCTCCCGTGGTTTCTCAAATCACTCCCTCCAACATTCAAAATACGATGGCCATCATTAATTGGACCACGAGTGAAGCGGCCACGAGCCAAGTGCAATGGGGAAAAACCACATCCTATGGTCAATTCACGCCCGGCACTCCTCCTCTCCTTTATACAACCGCCCACTCCGTTGTCTTGTCCGGTTTAGAGCCGAACACGAATTATCATTTTAAGGTTCGTTCCGTAGATCCGGCCGGAAACATCTCCACATTTGAAGGCGACTCTATTTTTAAAACGCTCAACGTGACGGATTCAGAGCGGCCCACCGGCGCCATCACCAAGCCTGAAAATGGGAACTCTGTTGGTGGAATTGTGACGCTAAGCGGCACGGCCCAAGACAATGAGTTGGTGGGAGGAGTTGAATATTTCCTGAATGGCACAAGCCTCGGACCAGAAATTCCCCGGCCTTTGAAGATGTTATGGAATTCACAGGGGGCCACGGGCATTGCCGATGGGACGTATCCTTTAACCATGGTGGTCCGAGACGTCGCGGACAATAAATTCACCACTCCCGCCGTTTCCATTAAAGTCGATAACACATCTCCCGGCAATTCCAGTATTCAAATTCAAAATGTTATTTCCAATTCCGTCACGATTGTATGGGAGACCAATGAAGATACGACGGGTTTGGTCCAGTGGGGGACTGTGGGAATTTTCAATAAAACCGCGCCCTCCGTTTTTACTCAGCCAGGCCGCCAGCACAAAGTCATTTTAAGCGGTTTGACAGAAAATACGGCTTATAATTTTAGAGTTGTTTCAAAAGATCTCGCCAATAATTCGGCCACCTCGCCAGAGGACACCTTCTTCACCAATTCTGTTCCGGACACTTTCTTCCCGGAAATTTCAATCACGAAACCTTTGCCTGGCGCTTACATAAGTGGGAAGGCCACGATCACCGTCACAACCAGCGATATTGGGACCATCGCTTATGTCCAATATTTTCTTGAGGGCGTGTTTTTAATATCGCCAGACC
>CAZJOE010000233.1:0-4033 GCA_964547555.1 uncultured Elusimicrobia bacterium
AGCAAAAATCCTTTAATCAAGTTCTGGTAACGACGGCCACTCTTTACATCTCGGCTTTCGGCACAGACGTCCCTTATGACCCTAATTATTACCCGCCAGAAACAATCACAGAAGCAGGTTTAAGTTTTACTCGATACACCTTTGTCCAAGTGACTCGGGAAGACAGCGGGACTTTAAGTTATTACGGGGCGATCCCAGATACCGGAATGAAAGCCATTCTTGTTTCCGTCGTGTGGCAACAAGGATCAGGAACAAAGAAACATCAATTAAGAAATATTTTGGGCGACATCAATACCACCATGAGCAACTCAATTTTCTCCGGGCGAGTTAAAATTTGGCCAACCTCAACAGCGATTGTGGGAGCCAAGGTTACAGTGGCAGAAAATGTAGGCTACGAGGACACGACCAATGCCACAGGCAATTACACGGTGAATGTTTTTCCGGGAAACTACACTTTGATTGCCACGGCAGAAGGCTATTTCCCCATGACAAAATCCGTGACGGTTGCGGCCAATGGGACGACTTCCGTTGATTTTGATTTGGTGGCGATGGGGTCGGGAACGGTTAGAGGAACCGCCTGGGTCAACGATCATTTGGTGATAAGTCAGGTTGTGGCCAGTACGGTCAATGCCGCTACAGGGTGGAGCCAGGAATACGTGGAAATTTTTAATCCCTCCACTTGGACATGGACCATTGCCAGCGACCCCACAACGGCTGTTATCAATCTTAACTCCCAACGATTTGGCGAAGTGAATCCCACAACCATTGAGATGTTAATTTATAACACGCTGACCGTCGGATCGAGCTCTTATTATCTTTTCGCGAATACCAGCCCCGTGGTGGTGGCGGGGATATCTCGAACCGCCGATGCCGTCTACGACCCGACCCAGGCGGGATTTTTTCCTGACTGGATTAGGGATGTGTCAAACACAGGCGGGGGTGGAACTGGAGACGCCGACTCTGTTGGGATTGCCTATGCCGGAACAGACGTTCCCATCGATGTTTTAGGTTGGTCAAAAACTTCTGTCAGTCACAATCCTCCTCGGTACGAATCGTCTCCCATTCCCCAAAGCATCGGATTTCAAAATGGAGAACAATATGTGCGTCGGTCCAGTACATCGGGCGTTACTTTGGGTATCGGGTGCGCTTATGAGTCCAATAGCAGCTCAATCGATTTTGTGGCGATTTCTCCGATGACCATTCCGGCCAAAAACACAACCGACTTCGAACCCATTGTGGCTGGTATGCCCGCTTACGGAGCTTATATTTCTGCCACCGATGGCTTGTCGCAGGTAACCAATGCCTATGAACGCGGCAGCCCCCCTTTCGCCGAATTCCAATTAACTTCCGTTGCGACGGGGACTTGGACGGTTTTTATTACGAGCGCTAGCGGCGTTGTAGAAATATCGACAGTGATTGTAACGCCCAATTTTACAACCATGATCCCCAGTTCTAATACAGCTCCGAGTTGGCCGGTGGTGGGGTATAACGCGGCGGGCCTAAGCGTTACCGCGACCTATGGTTACGTGACAGGGTGGGTGAAGACCGCCGCCCTGATTCCGATTTCTCCACCGATAACGGTCACGGCTCCGGGCGCAGCTCCCGCTTCCGCCAGTATTTCAAATGGAGTTTATTTCCTCCAGATAACGTCCGGAACCTATGATATTACCGCGAATGGAAGCAACCAGCACGCTTCGTATATCTCCATGACGTCCCAAACGGTGGTGGTGGAGCTCGGACAAGTAAATTCGGGGATTAATTTTGCTCTCAGTCAGGGAGGACGGATACGCGGCAAGACGACGCGGGATGGAATAAATCCCCTGGCAGGAATATCGGTAATAGCCACAGATTCAAATGGAATTGATCGAGGACCTGGTATATCTGGAGCGGATGGAATGTTTACATTGGTGAATATGGCGACGGGAACTTACACGGTGCAGCCGGTTCTCGGGTCAGGAGAAGCGTCTACTCCCACCACTCTTCCTGCCACGGTCGTTCCAGGTGGGACGATTAATGTGGGAACCTTTACAATATCCGGATCCTTTGGATCCATTCGCGGCTCTGTGACATCATCAGGGGATATAATTAAAACGGGAGTCTTGATTGTCGCCTCTACTACCACCCTCACGGCGCCCCCTCCCTTGAGTGCTGCCTCACTTTCAGAAACAGCTTATTACACCACCAATAGTTACGAGGATGGAACCTATGTGCTCAGTATCAGAGGGAGTGCAACGCCTTATAAAGTTTATGGCTTTTATACAACGTTCAGTGTCGACGTCCCTTCCACAACACTCCGGTCCAACGCAAGTGTAGTGGTTACGGCCGGGCAGGCCACCACAGGGATAAATTTGGCATGGTGAAAAGGACAGCGAGATTCAGAAAAGGCTACACGCTGGTTGAGCTCATGATCGTGGTCGCGATTATTGGGATCATTTCTTCTCTGGCACCCAATCTCTACAAACAGGTGCGAAAATTTTTCTTCTTAAACAGTGTGCGCGTTGAATTGCAACGGGACGCTCGAAACGTGATGTATATTGTGACGCGAAGGTTGAGACAAGCCCAATCTGCGACCATGACCATTGATCAGGATGTCAATCAACCCTACTATTCTCGGTTGAATTTCACGGATATAAATGGGGATGCGTACACGTATTATCAATCGGGAAAAAGCCTTTATATGATTGATGGGTCGACTCGGGTGCTCGCGAAAAATTTGAGATATCTTTCATTTGCTTTGCCGAGGTCTGATGATTTGGGTATCGTTTCGGTCTCCTTTACTTTGGAAAAGGCCATCTATGAAGGACAAACGAAGGCGCTGCACATGGCGTCTGAAAGAGTGCGGGTGATGAACTAATGAAAAAAAATAAGGGATTCGTTTTGCCAGCGGTCATTGCGATCGTCCTTGTCATCGGTATTTTATTGCCGGCCCTCATAAGCTGGATCCAGCAAGACACAAAGAATTCGGTCAAGATTTCAAAATCAACCATCGCCTTTAATTTGGCGGAGTCTGGAGTTGATCGGGGGATGTGGAAACTAAAAAGTTCCACAACAACATTTGCACAGGCCAGGATCGGTGTTGTTGTTGCCGGATATAATTTTGACGTGACTTATTCCGACATTGATGGTGGGTATTATCGGGTTAAATTCTCTTCTGGTCCTGGGACTCGCTCCGTCACGGTTAAATGTGAAGGAAAGGACTTACGGTCCAGTGAAGTGAGGGCCGTTCAAACTGTTTTCACCAATCAGAGTTTTCCTGGTGCCATGATTACCGGGGGTGTCGTGACCTGGGCCAATGCTTTTTCAGCGCATTGGGGGCCGATTATGGCTCATGGCAACATTAATATCACCGATGCCAATGCCGCCCAAGATTATTTTCCAAGAAAATACTCCAAACAAGTGGTGAGTTCTTCATCCGGAGGGTATCCACGCGACACCAATGGAATGGCGTTACCCAACACGGATAGCAAAGAATGGTGGTCTGATTTTCCGGTGCCGGAGCTCCCTATTTTGGACTTTTCAGCGCTTCGATCTTCCGCCTCTACAACCAATACCCTCAATATTTTTGGCTGCTCAAAAATGTCCAAAATAGCCTCTCCTTGGTGGGGAAAGAATGCGTGTAATTTGGGTGGTAAAAATCACGATGGATTGCTTCATCTGCAGAACACCTGGAACCATCCCCTGGCGCGCAAACAATATGTGTGGTACTGGGATGGCGCTGTCATTATAACCGGTCGAACGGGAGATGAAGGAAATGGGCTTTGGGGAGCGGTCATCAGTCGAGGCGACCTAACAAATTACGCGGGAGATAATTATTCTTACACGGGAGTCGTTCCCTCCAATGCTTATCAGGAATACTCGAAAATTTCTAAGACAGGTGTCGACACGGTTGCGAAAAATGAATACCCGGCCGATGATGGACTTAGGAAAAATCGATCCACCTTTAAATTTGGTAGTGAAACGTGGACGGGAGGAAAAAATCCTCCTCCTACTGGAAATACCGACGTCGGGTTTCGTGGTCTTTTGTACGTGGGTG
>CAZJOE010000234.1:0-4033 GCA_964547555.1 uncultured Elusimicrobia bacterium
AACAGATAAAGCGACTCCGCCCGGTAGTACGCGGCTTGGGCGGCCAGACTCGAAGCCGGGAAATCGATGAGGATTTTTTCGAAGTAACCATTGGCGGTCGGATAATCTTTATCGTTAAACGCCTTGGCGCCTTTTTCCCAATAAAGGTCCGCCAACACTTGAGACTTGGCTTGGCCTTGCGTTAACTGTTCAAGCTCGATGTCCGTTTTTCCCACTTTGACGTAGGCGATCTGAAGGAAGTCTTGAATGCTGTTGGCTTCCTCGGCCGTGGGGTAAAGAACTAAAAATTCTTGATATTTGGGAATGGCGCTTTTGTAATCGCCGGCATTGTAATAGGCATGCGCCAACTGCAGCCTTGCTTCTTTGATGCGGGGGCTATTCGGATTCTTAACAATAAATGTTTGGTAAGCCTTCACCGCCGCGGTGGTGTTTCCCAAATCAAATAAGGTGCGGGCCGATTGGAACCGGGACTTCTCGGTCAGAGGATCTTCCGGGAATTTATCGGACAACTTGTTCCAAACATCAACCGCATCGGAATAGTATTCCAACTTGTACAAGGATTGACCTTCTTGGTACATCGCTTGCGCAACGCGGGTGTCCGTTGAAAAATCGGTTTGGAAAGAACGGTAAAAGCCGACCGCTTTTTCAAAGTTTTTTTGGTTGTAATACATGTTGGCGGATTGCAGAGTGGCCAGGGCCAACCACTCTTTCCGGTCCTTTTGTTTGGCGATGGCCGCGAATTGTTGAAGTGTTTGAAAACCGGCGTCGAGTTCGTTATTTTGCGCGAGAGCCACGGCCAATCCAAGATAGGCGTAGGGCGTTAGATCTCCATCGGGGGCGGCGCTTAAAAATTGTTGGTATCTCTTTTTGGCCAAATCGTAGTTGCCCAAGCTAAGCTGCCCTTCGGTGATCCAGAACTCTACTTCTGGATTGTTACGCTTGATATCGTCCGGAAGGCCCGCCCAATGGTGATACACATGGGTCACCAGTTCTTGCCACCGCTGCGCTTTCACATAGGAGATGGCCATTAAATGCAAGGCGCGTGCTGAATAAGCCGAATCTGGGAATCGGTCGACAACAGTTTGATAAGCGGCCAACGCTTCGGCGGGTTTCCCGATCTTATCGTTGGCATAGCCTTGGATCAGCAAAATTTTAGGAGTGAGTTCCGGGTCATAGGATTGATTGAGACCCGCTTCGCTCAGCTGCAGGGCTTCCTCATACTTGCTTAAAGCCGCCAAGGCCCACATTAATTGATAACTATCATCCACGTTCCGGTCTTTGGAGCGGCCTTTCTTTTTGATGTAGTTGACCAACTCTTCAATCTGTCCCATTTGAACCCAAGACTCAACAACCAAATGCCGCATCCGGTCCGCCAACGCGGGCCGCATGTCGGCGCGCAAGAGCGGTCCCAGGCGGGCCACCACTTCTTTATAATTTTTTCGACGGATGTCAGCCGCAGCCAACCGGTAGTTGGCCTCCAACTGCAATGTTCCATTGGGATACTCGGTCAACCATTTTTGAAAGCTCTGATAGGCCAGCTGAAAATCTTGCTGCTGATAGTAAGATTCCGCCACCTCGAAAGCTCCGCGCTGGGCCCAAACCGTTCCTGGAAATTTTTGGGTGAGACGCTGAAAGTACGCCAGCGCCTGAGGGAGGTTTCCAACTCGGCGTTGGGTGATACCGGCAAAATAAAGGCTGGTAGGATCGTCTAAATCTTTTTCAAAGAAAACCAAGGCGCGCTTATACTGCTCGTTTTGGAAAAGCATAATGCCGAGTGGATAAAGAGCGCGGCGATACGTTTTGTAGTACTCGTTCTCCAAAAGAAGAATGTCCAAATGAGCTTGAGCGCTGGCCCGATTGCCTTGCGCCAAACCCGCCATCGCCATTCCCAAGGTGGCTTCTGCTTCCAATGTCTTATGGCCTTTTTGACGAACTTGAGAAAACTGGTCATAGGCTTCTCCATAAAGTCCCATATGAAAATAACATTCGGCCAAACGATATTGAAAACTGGAAAGTTTATAGAGATCGGCCAAAGGCGCTTCGGTCAGTTGAAGAAAAATCTGGGCGGCTTCGCGGTAATTTTTGGTGACAAAAAGAATCTCGGCCATTGAAGCGCGGGCCGTGATGGTGGTCATCGCATCGGGGGAGAGTCGTTCCAGAGGGACGGAAATTGATTTATAAAAACTCTTAGGGTCGGTGGAACGAAAGGAAACCGATGATTTGGAATACCTTTTAGCCTGCCGGGATTTCGCGTTTGTAAGAGGAGTGATCAAAAAAATCGCGACCAGAGCTGCCAAAATTACTGATAAACAGTTGTTCTTGGGCCGAGCGACAAATTTTGAAGGCTGAATCGTTAATTTCTGTAAGTTATGACGTGTCATTTTTTAAATTAGGACCGAACCGAAGTATAACAGAACCATTCTAAATTTTTCCAGGAGAGATTTAAATTTGCTAAATAATTCGCTTATGAGCATTCTCACAGTTGGATCGGTTGCGTTGGACACCATTAAAACCCCCTTTGGAAACGTAAAAGAAGCGTTGGGCGGGTCTGCGACCTATTTCTCCTATGCTGCCAGCTTCTTCTCCCCCGTTCGCCTGGTGGCCGTGGTGGGGAAAGATTTCCCTCAAGAAAGCATCCAGCTTCTCAAAGATAAAGGCATAGAATTGGATGGGCTCGAAGTCTCTTCTGGAAAAACCTTTCGATGGACCGGATCCTATGAAAACGACATGAACGCCGCCCAAACGCTCGCCACCGAACTGAATGTCCTTGAATCCTTTTCAGCCAAAGTCCCCCCCCATTACCGAGACACCCCGCATATTTTCCTGGCCAACGTCGATCCCGATCAGCAAATGGCGGTTTTGGATCAAATGAAAGGAACCAAGTTGATTGGATGCGACACCATGAACTTGTGGATCTCACTCAAGCTTCCCAGCCTTAAAAAACTTTTGAAGCGCGTCGATATTCTTCTTTTAAATGACGGGGAGGCCCGGCAGCTGACGGGCCTGACCAATCTGATCAAAGCCGGATACGACCTTTTGAAAATGGGCCCGCGCGTGGTGGTCATAAAAAAAGGCGAACATGGCGCGCTTCTCATCACGAAAGATTTCTTTTTCGCCGCCCCCGCCTACCCCGTGCAAGATGTATTCGATCCGACGGGGGCCGGCGATTGTTTTGCGGGAGGATTTTTCTCGTCTCTTGTAACAAGTGGAAAATTTTGGGATGAAACCTCTCTACGCCGATCGGTCATCTTTGGAACGGTCATGGCCTCTTTCAATGTGGAATCTTTCAGCTTAAACCGGCTAAAGACCGTCACCACCAGTGACATCATCAATCGCTACAACGAATTTAGGAAACACACCCATTTCGAACCCGCCGATCATTCGACCACCTTTCTCACCACGACCCTCGCAACGAAATAAGGAGACGACAATGTCAAAGCTCGTACTTGTCCGGCATGGACAATCCCAATGGAATTTAGAAAATAGGTTCACCGGCTGGGTGGATGTGGAACTAACGCCGCAAGGCGAAGCAGAAGCCAAAAAAGCAGGGACCAAATTAAAAGGAATAACCTTCCAAAAAGCCTACACATCCGAACTAAAGCGAGCCCAGAAAACGCTCGAACTCATTCTTGGAGAAACCGGCCAATCCATTATCCCCGTGGTCAAGCACCAGGCCTTGAATGAACGGCACTACGGTGATTTACAGGGGTTGGATAAAGCCGAAACCGCGAAAAAATTCGGAGATCAACAAGTCCACATTTGGCGCCGCAGCTACGATATTGCTCCCCCCAATGGTGAAAGCTTAAAAGACACGGCGGCCCGGACCCTTCCTTATTTTAATAGCACCATCGTTCCCGAGGTTAAAGCAGGTAAAAACATCATTATCGCCGCGCATGGCAACAGCTTAAGATCAATCGTGATGGAACTGGATAATCTGACCAAAGAACAAGTGTTGGAATTAAATATCGGGACCGGACAACCTATTGTGTATGAATGTGACGCGGCGGGTAAATTTACGAAGGTTACTGCGCGG
>CAZJOE010000235.1:0-4029 GCA_964547555.1 uncultured Elusimicrobia bacterium
TTGTGTATGAATTTGCCGCGGCGGGTAAATTTACGGAGGTTACTGCGCGGGAACAATACTCTTAACGTTTTCGATTGGGTATTCCAACGGTCCGAGACCCGGTACGTTTAAGACGTAATGCGTGGCTGTTTTGGATTCCAAAATTCCTTGAACCGACCGCCCCGTAATTAACTCCAAAGAAACGTAAGTTCCCACCATGCTGGGTGCTTTCGCGGCGGCGGGAGGGGCAGGGGCCTTAGCGATGGGTTTTTTCGAACGGCTTGTTTTGCGAGAAGCGGCAACCGGCTTAGGTGCCCCTTTCTTAACAACGGGTTTAACTCTCTTGCGCCTGGCCTTTTTGACCGATTTCTTGGGTGCTACAACTTGAGGAGTCGGTTCCGGGATGGGAGTGACTGGGACAACATCATTCAAAGGGACCGCTTCAGTCAAAGGCATTCCGGCGGTATCCGTTGAAGCGACCACAGGATTAGCGGTCACGGGAGGCAACTCCGGTACCTGGGGAGCGGGTTCTTCTGATTTAAAGAAGCCCGTCAAAGAACTGGCGGAAGCGGGCAATCCTTTAATTTTCTCCATCATGGTATTCAGATGATGACCATCCGCCACCACAAAGCCCACGACGGCCCCGGCGCCTACCAAAAGTAAAACTCCGCCAACTGTTAATCTCATAGCTTAATAACTTTTCCTGAAAAGCCTTTAGAATTCAAGCGGTTTGTAAAAATTCTTCCTTTCCTTGGGGTCAACAATTCTCAAATTCAGGAGTGGGCGCTCCGTACAGACCGCGAGGAACTCCGGACATTTTGAAGGGGACCGTCTCATTTAAGAGAAGCTCTTTGGCCGCGGCTAAAATATCAGGATCGTCCAATTGGCGTTCCGCGGTCCTTAAATAAATCGAGAGCTGATCCAATTGTTTCATATCGTGAATAAGAAGTTCACAAGAATTAGGTCCTGCAAACTGAAACATTCTAGATTTATAAGCGGGCCCCAAAAGCGATAAATCTCCCATCGGCATATCCACGCCGACGTACCAGGATGATTCCCCATTCACCGTTTTATTACGAGGAACAAAAACAATCCGTCCCCCATATTCTTTCAAAACCTCGCGCGTCGCGCCCAGATCGGCCCACTGCCGCATCGCGTTATAAGCCGGATGACGCCCTTTGTTTTTTTCTAAATATTCTTTCATGGCCGATTCAAACACACGTGAAAGGGAAGGGAAAGAATTCTCATGCGTTTCCGTGAGGATGTGCAGATCCGGCGATTCAAAAGTCGTTCCCGTTCCGCCTTTCTGTCCGCTGGGATTGGCCACGCCCTCGATCACATTGGAATACCCTTTCTCAAACATGGACAGCGCATAGGAAAGAGCTTTGGGATTGATGATTTCGGTGGTGTGGCGGTCCATGTCATTGATCCGAATAATACTGAGGAGACGGCCTCCCCGACTGGATAGATACCCGAACGCGTCCATCTCCATGGGTTTGATCGGCCGGCCGGATTCCGTGTAACTGGTAAAGCCTCCGGGACGGATGGCTTGAAGAAGCGCATATAAATGTCCGGCCGCATCCATTCCATTCTCGGTTTCCATCAGGAAAATGTTTCCTTCTTCATCCAAACGGATGCCCGGCACCGATTCTTGTTCGATCGTGACCAAATTGGCCGGATCAAAGCCGTAGAAATGAAACTTTTCTCTCAAGGCCTCATCATGGTGATCATTCACGCCTTGCTGGCGGCTCACGAAAAAAAGAATCTTTTGGTTTTTAAGCGCTTTGTCATATTGAGCGGAAGCTTCGGAAATAGGAAAGAGGCCCCCCTCCAAAGCCATTTGAACCACCCGCCGGAGGGCCGCGCGGATCATTAAAAGTTGTTTTGGACCGAGCGGGCCATCAATCAAAAATTCCGCTGATAGTTTATCCAACGAACCGCGCTTTTTATCAATCGATTCCAGTAAGGGGATTAACTCGGGTTGTTGATCGGTAAGAGAGCGCGCCAAGGGGATGGGATTTAATTTATAGAAAGGGCCCTGATCAAAGCGGGTGGCTTCTCCCGCTTGGAAAAGGACATGGACCACGTCTCCCTTCAAAATGGCCTGCAAGGCACGAGGTTCCGAAGGCGTTTCTAAATGGACCACATCGGCTTTGGCCACGCCCACTTTAACTCCCGCCTCTTCTTGAGGGCTAAAAAGCGGATTGGCTCCATGGGTCCGGACAAAAATATCGAGCTCGACTTTTTGACCTCGTTTTAAAAGGCGACCCAACGTCTCTCTTTCATGCTGAGACAAGCTCGAATAGAGTTCGCTTTGCTGAGCGATCTTGAAGTTTTCCAACGAGGAGAAAGCCGTGGTTCCCTTAAAATCTCGTCGGAAACCTTGCCATCTCTTGGCGGGAATAACGGAGGGCCATTTAATAGTGTCCATTTACTGGGGAAGGATACCAAAAAATACCCCCTACCTGGCCCTCTCCTTCCAGGCGCGGGGGTAAACCTGCCTATGTGAAAAATCACAGAACAGATCATTGCAAAAGTACCCGATCTCCCCTTAAATTCTCCTTAAGAACGCGTAAATTTGTTGTAACGGGATGGCCCGATCGTTGCCAGATCATGCCCGCTGACGTCACTTAATTTATCTTAGCCGAGGAGAAATATGGTCTCAATTCAAAGGACAGCCAAATGCGCGCTGATGTTGGTTTTTTTGCCGCTGGTTTTGGTGACATTAGCGGTCGTGGTTCCCATCCGCAAATTCTTACTTTCCTAAGTCTTCATCTCAAGATAATTTGAGATCTCTATATTTTTTGTTAACTTCCCCCCTGTGCAAACAATTCCCATCACTCTTCTTTTCTTTGCTTCCGGAGCCATTGGTTTATCCTATGAAATGATTTGGGTTCGCATTCTCGGGCTGCAATTTGGACATTCAGCTTGGGCGATGTCGACCGTTATTTCAGCGTTTATGGGAGGATTGGCCCTGGGAAGTTGGTGGGGCGGATTAAAAGCCGACAAAATTAAAAAACCATTCCACGTTTATGCCTGGCTTGAATTAGGAATTGCCTTGTTTGGACTTCTCTCTTTACCGATCCTTTCCAACCTTCAAGTTGTTCTTGCGCCTGGCTATCAACTCCTTAATCACAATTTCTACTTGTTCTCCCTTGTTCGAGCTCTCCTGGCGTTTGCTTTGTTATTAATTCCCACCTTCCTTATGGGTGTCACATTTCCCGTGCTTGTCATTGGAGTATCGCGCTACAAAAATAGCCTGACAACGGTGGGCTGGCTGTATGGGATCAATACCGCTGGAGCGGCCATCGGAGTTATGGTGGTGGGCTTCTACCTTTTTCCTCAATTTGGACTCAAAACGACCCTGTATATAACGGTCGGTGCGGGAATTTTAATCGGAGCGCTGGCTTTTCTCCTAAACTCGCCTCTTCCCTCTTTTTCTAAAAGCAGAACAACCTCAGATCCTCTCAATAAAAAATCTTTGGATAAAGCGCTGGTGGGGGTTGCTTTTATCTGCGGATTTTTAGGAATTCATTACCAGGTTTTATGGACGCGGCTTCTGGCGTCAATTTTGGGGTCTTCTCATTATGCTTTTACGGTCATCCTTTCCATCTTTTTGATCGGAATTGGCACGGGCTCCTTTGTTTCATCTCTGAAGATATTTCAATGGCATGCCAACCGAGGTTTGATTGGGACGCTTATCGCCTTCACCTCTCTCTTTGTAGGAGGGGGGTTGTTTTACATCAACAAGCTTCCGGGAATTTACATTGATTTGGCCAAATATTGCGGGACAAACATTTGGATATTTTTCTTGGTCCAAGGATTCGTGACCTTTCTTTTGGTATTCGTGCCTACCTTTTTTATGGGCATGATTCTGCCGCTCACCATTCTTGGTTTCACAAAAGAAAAAAATATTAGCGGCAGCGCCGTCGGCAATATCTATTCGGTCAACACGTTTGGATCAATCGCCGGCGCCATCGCAGCAGGTTTTATTTTTCTGCCCAAATTGGGGGTCGAAAAATCGATCATCCTCGGCTTTCTTATAGGGCT
>CAZJOE010000236.1:0-4014 GCA_964547555.1 uncultured Elusimicrobia bacterium
CCCTCCACCTCCTTCTCGGTTCATTTTGGAATCGAATCATCATGACCCTCATCATCGGAATTTATTCATCGGCCCATGTGATTTTGGAGCATCGAATTCAAAACAAGCATCTTTACAAGTCTCCCTCGGGTGTTTCTCTTCTGTTATACATGCTCACCTTATCGCTCTATATTCAATATACGCCGGCTCTCATTGAAAACTGGGTCTATGCTTTGGTCCCCCTCTTTTTTCATCTTTTGGTTGATTTTGTACGGCTTGAAGATCAATCGATTGACAAAGTTATTCATGGAATGTCTTGGACCCTGTATGAAGAGTGGGTCAATCTTATTCATCTCTTCAGAAGAAAACCAACCAATCCAAAGCGGCGCGAACTCCTCCAACTTCGACGGTTTCTTGCGGAGCTCAGAAAAGAACAAGTCAACCCGGGAAGTGGAAACGTCAGAAAAATATCCGCCATCGGAGACGAACACGGCACGATTGAAAAAATGGACGCGCTCCTCCTGGATCAGATCCGTTCTGTTTTTCCGGGCCGGATTCCCGATGATCTTTTGATCGATCACGATAAAGATCTTCTGCCGCAATTAGCGGCTCATGGATTGACGGCCCATGAAATTCGCGAAAAGATTTTCTTTTATAACTTAGGTGATTTTGTGGACCGCGGCCCTTATGGAGTAAAAGTTTATTTCCGCTCCAAAGAGCTTCTGGAGGCAGGGCTGTCGGATTTTATTATCGGCAATCATGACTTGTGGATGTTTATGAACATTATCGGCCTTCATCTTCCGACGTATGAGGGATTTAATTTTTATGACTACCGGGATTCTTACGATGAATCGCTGGGCCGTGTAGAAGACCTTCTCCAAAAAAACCGCCATTTATTTCCCGACAATATTGAAGGCAAATCAAGGTGGGCCAAACTGTTCAGCCAGGCGACCGATTATTATCAAAACAAGCAAACGTCCGCGTGGCTGAAATGGGATATTGAAGTGAATGGCCAAAGAGACAAAGATGGCCGGAGACTCCATGGGAAAGGTTATTTTGACCGCGTGTTTAGAGAAGTCAACAAAAACCCCACGCACCAGCTTCTCTGGGAAAAATTTGGAGGTGAGCGCAATCTGAACGCTGTTTATACCGGCGTGAACGCGGTGGGATTTGTTTCGCTGAAATGGTGGGAAGACCTTTTAAAAGAATTTCAAGCGGCCTTGCCTGAAATTGAATCATTGTATTCCCCCGATGTGGCGGAACATTGGAGACGGTCTATACAAATGATGGCATCGGAAATTATTCCGGAAGTAAAGCAGGATTTGGATTCCCGCCTGAGTGAAAACGAAGGCTGGTGGTGGCGCGTATTCGAAGCCATTAATTATCAAAATTACTCTTCCGCCGAATGGTGGGCCAAAGATTGGGTGTTTCACAAGGTATGGGGTCCCATCATTCTGAAAGAATTGGGTCTTACTGCGGAGAATTATCTTGAAAACACCACTCTTCAAGAAATGGGCCGATTCTATAAAGAGAATTTTAAACTTTATTCCCGAGATCAATACCAAAACACCTATATGCACGCCTTTTTGCCGGTGGATTTAAAAACGGGAGAATTCTTTTTCACCTTTAGGGGAGTGGAATACCGAGGGAACGGGACAGCGGGAGCGCCTTCGGTCTGGGACGGCATGGACCTCATCACCACCGTTATCAGAGAAGCCGCCAATCTTGCAGAAATGAATGAAGCTTTGACCTTGGTCAACAATTGGTATGCCGACAACACCACAAAAAGCAAACCTCGGAACGTTGTTGAAGCCCTCAACATAACACCCGATCCCACCCGCCCTCGATATCCAGAATTGGCTGGACCGGCTCTCCTGGCCGCCGCCAATGGATTCAACCGTCTTTTCACGGGACATATTCCTTTGCATGACTTGGTCAAAATGGGACGGGACCAGTTGGGCCCTATCGCCGGTTTTAATATTGACGGAATAATTTTCTTTACCGATCTGGGCATGTCCGCGCGGCTGGGCGGACAAGGCGGGCTGGTGGAAACTTCTACTGACGGAATTTATCTAAGAGGGTACGAGTCTCCTGATTCGAATAAGATTGTCCACTCTCCTTTGGTGCGGGGTTCTGTCAAAGGCTCGGGAGGAACGAGTGAACATGTCCTCCACAACCATCCCCATCCTCGGGAAAAATTTCTCCCTCAACTAATCCTCGACGTGAAAAAGCGCATTGCTGAACTCGAAGCGGGTCTGGAAAAATTCCCGTTCGTTGGGAACAAACCTTTCCGCCTCCAGTCATATGAAAAACGAATGGCCAAGGCTCTTGTGAAAGATGTTTTTACGATCTCCCAAAAAAATGAGCTGACCAGACGCAGCCAAACTGTTCAAACCTTGGAAAAAATCTTAGGCCCGGTTGAATCAAGAAACATCAATGATGTGGAACCTTCGTTTGTGCAGTTGAATCGGGCCTTAAAAATTGGCGACTTGGACGCAACTCTTCTTTCTAAAACCTTCCACCAACTTGTTCGCGATAAGTTTTTCGGACTGCCCCGTCAAATTGAAGGT
The DNA here is from genome assembly GCA_964547555.1 of uncultured Elusimicrobia bacterium. GTDB lineage: Bacteria > Elusimicrobiota > Elusimicrobia > F11 > F11 > CAZJOE01. Next base: position 2,550 of record CAZJOE010000236.1, read on the forward strand.
TGGCTACAGGCGGTTTTTATTTCCGAAATGGAAGCTTTTCAGGTATCCAAGTTTATGGACTCTCTGTTGGAAGCCCACCAAGGAACCCTGGTCGTTGTGGATGAAACCATGATCAACAATCATGTGGCAATAATGAAATTTAAGAATTTAAGCCAAGTCGTTCTCATCCCCACCAACAAAAAAGTGGAAGATCGTCTAAGGACCTTCTTCGGACCGGATTTTAAGGGAGACATTCTTGATTCCAGAATGGCGCCGGATATTTTTGGCGATATTTCCTATGAGGAACCTCATCAAATTCTTCTCAAAAATATCGATTCCTGGATCAATCAAAACCACCGACTTCATTCTGTGCACAGATGGCATGTGCTGCTTCCCAAAGGACTGGCAGTTGATTTGGACGGTTTGCCCCTTGAATCTGTGTTTCGAAAATCATCCTTCTTATTCATCAGCCTGGCAGCCAATGGCTCCATGCTATTTATCCCCCTTGATTTCCCCCATCTCGAACAGATTTTCCACCTCACGAGAACCATTCTAAATCAAGCCTAATCAACTCGTTTGCCAGAGATTTACATCTTTGTTGCAACTTCTTAATCGAAATTTAAGGCGGAAAAGTTAGATTTTCTCATGACAAAAAAATTCATTTTTTCCTCCATTGCGCGCGTTCTTTTGGTGGTTTTCACAACCAATATTTGTTTTGCTCATAAACCCGAAGAAAATCTTTATGCCTCCATTCCTGTTGGACCATCGGCCGTAGCGATTCCCCCATCATTTCCATCCGCATTGAGATCGTCGCTCAAATCGTCATTCCCGAAAGCTTCTGTCAGGAATCCCCACCGTCGCCAAACAACGGCTATGGTGGGAATTTTTCCTTCCACGCTTCTCTCCCACGTCAACATTCGCAGCTCTCACCAAGGAAAATCCGGCCGAACCGTTCTTTTGTTGGAAGACGTTCACTTAAACAAAGAAGCCCAAACTCATTTGTCGGCAGCGATTAAATCAATCGGCGAGATGCCGGGAAGAGGTCCGGTGGTGGTGGGCCTCGAAGGTGGGAGCGGAAAATTTCTTTTCGAACCCTATCAAAACTTATCGAATCGCGAAGTTGCAACGCTGGTGGCGGATTCATTTTTAGAAACAGCAGAGATCTCTGGGCCCGCCCACGCCGGATTCACCTCTTATAATAATAAGGAAGGAGAGAAGGGCCTCCACTTCTCCGGCATTGAGGACGAAACGCTTTACAACCAAAATGTGGCCGCTTATAAAAACACGCGGACGCTGCTCCCCTCCGTTCAAAAAGACTTGGCCAAAGAAAAACAAACCCTCCAAAACAAAAAGAAAAATATTTTTAACAGAGCGCTTCTCCAGTTGGACGTCCAAGTTGAAAGCTATCAGAAAGGAACTCTTCCCCTCGGCGACTATTTAAACATCCTGACCGTCATTCCCGCGAAGGCGGGAATCCAGTCTTCAA
>CAZJOE010000237.1:0-3988 GCA_964547555.1 uncultured Elusimicrobia bacterium
CCCCGCCACTTCCAGAGCGGTGAGCAAACGCTCTTCCGGTACCACCAAAGAAAGTTCAGCCAGTTTCTTGCAAGCCGGCGCCCGCGCCCAAATGTCGGCGGCCGGAACGAGCAGGCTTGGATCCGCGGAAGCTTGGATCAAATATTCGAGCCGCCATAAATTTTTCTTGGAAGTTGTTTTCTTTTTTCGCTTTGTCCCTTTTGTCCCTTCATCTGCGGGAGGAATGAGTTTTAAGCAAGCGCGCAGGCCCCCGCCGGAAGCCGCTTGAAGACGTCTCATCCAAGAAAGAAGCGAGCTTTCGATTTTTATGGCTTCTTGAGGCGCCATGCGGAGCACGGGCTGAGGGGCGGTTAGACCGGCCAGCCATAGGTCCGCCGCGGTGCGCGAATGCGGTCTTATGAATGTTCCGCCGCGGACCGAGAGTCGCACTTCGGTGTCGATGACGCTTATCAAAAAAGTTTTGAGGAGGGTGGCCGCGTCGGTCGTGGCGGTTTTACTTTCCGGATCGATGGCGGAAGAAAAGCAGGAAGGGGGCATGGCTTTGGTGAGGTTGTGGACCTTGTCGGCGATACCGGGCGCGTCCAAGAGCGGCCGCCACACGGCCCGCGCGATGCCTTGCGGTCGTTCAATGGCCGGCAAAAAATAATCGCCCAAAAGAATCTCCCGCGCGAGGCGCGCGGCGGTTTGCCAATAACGAAAATCGTCGGACAAAAGGACGGAGCCGTCTTTTAATTCTTCTTCATTCAAGGAAAGAAGCCAGCTCATCGTGTCTGGTAGTTCTATCGTCAAACCTTCGACGCGCCAGAATCCAAAACCAGCGACATCGTCTGATTGTTCAAAGGTGCCGCGCAGAAGTTCATGAGAAGCCACGGGAGTATCGGTGGTTGAAGGCACCACCAGTCGGCGTCCGGCGGCCAGAGCGTGTTTGAGGCCCGGCAATCTTCGTAACAATTCCGCGGGCGAAGCGGCAAAAGGATGAAGGCGCCGAGTTCCTTGACTCAGATCAGGCCTTAAAGGTGTGCGCCCGAGCTCGGCCCACAGAAGCAAGCTTCCCAATTGCGTGTCGTCTGTCGCAGGAAGCCAAATGGCGTGCAGGACCAAGAGGGATTGAATTTTATCTGGCATGACCAGCCATTCTAATACAAAGCAACAACTAATCGGGAATTCACCCGTAAGGTAAGAAGACTATTAATTAATAGGAGGTTTATTATGAATTGGACGTTTAAACGAAGCATGGCCAAGATGCTAACCGCAGCGATTATAGCGGTGAGTTTTGGCCAGGCCAACGCGATGTTGGCGCCCCCCACGTCAGGGATGGAGGGAATAACTCGTTCGCAAGATATGCAGAAAGTGCAAAGTTTCTTGGAACGAAAAGAAGTGACGCAGCATTTGTCCCACTTGAAGTTGAGCCCTTCTGAAATTGAATTGCGGCTTGGCAGCATGTCAGATCAGGAGCTGCATCAAGTGGCCACGCGCATTGACCACCAACAGGTGGGACGAGATGGCGGGGGCATTGTTGTCACCGTCTTGGTGATTGGAATTCTCGCCTTATTGTTTGTGTATCTCTTGAGGCGTGTTTGATTTGAAAAAATTTGCGGGGCTGTTAAGGGGATGCGTTTTGGCCGTGATGTTATTGGCCGGCGTGTCCGCTTGCGCGCCCCGCAATTCTCTTCTGAAATCTCCGGAACATGATGATCGTGTCAGCGTTCCCTTTTTTTCCAATACATCGGATCAATGCGGCCCCTCCTCTTTGGCCAGTGTTTTAAATTACTGGGGAGAAAAAACCACCCCTGAAGAATTAAAGGCTGAAGTTTATTTGCCCCGTTTACGGGGCACATTACCCATGGATCTTTTGCCCGCCTTAGAAAAGCGCGGGATCAAAGGCGAAGTTATTGCCGGTTCTTTTGAGGACATCAAAACGGAGATTCAGCAACAGCGTCCCGTGATCGCTTATTTAAATTTTGGGACCCGCAAACACCCCATCGGACACTTTCTCGTGGTGACGGGTTACGACGAAAATCGTAGAGGTCTTTACGTTCATTCCGGTCCCGCGAAAGATAAATTCGCGACATTTCGCCGGTTTGATCGCGGCTGGAAAGACACAGACCGATGGATGCTCATCGCCAAACCGGGCGTGGGTAAAGAAGAAAATATAAATGTATCTCTCCACCGCGCCCCTCAAATCGATGCCCCCATGTCAGCCGAAGACTATATTCAGTTAGGCAACATTGCTTTTGAAGGGAAAGATTATCGGACGGCTGAAAAATATTATCGAAAAGTTCTTCGGCAGGATCCCTCTCACGGCGGGGCGAACAACAATCTCGCGATGATTTATTTATCGTCGGGAAAGAATTTGAAACTGGCTGAAAAGTTAGCGGTCAAGGCCTTGTCGACGGACTACAAAATTTACGCAGAAGACACCCTGGCCCAAATAAAGTTAAAGCTTTAGACTCTCTTCAACGGACGTCACCGGATTTTTCAAAACGTCCTGCAGCAAACCATCTTCCAAATGATAGGCCCACCCATGAATGGCGAGATTCCTTCCTTTTTCCCAGGCGTTAAGGACAATCGTGGATTCGCAGACGTTGCGGACTTGTTCGAGAATGTTGAGCTCGCACAACCTGTCGGCGCGGTCACCGTTGGAAGAAAGTTTTTCGATTTCAGCGGAGAATTTGTCTCGGACATCGGCCAAGTGACGCAACCAATTGTTGACCAGGCCGAAGTTACGTTTTTCAATCACCGCTTGCACGCCCCCGCATCCATAATGACCGCAGACGATGATGTGCTCCACGTTAAGAACGTCCACCGCGTATTGAATGACCGACAGACAATTTAAATCCGTGTGGACGACCAAGTTGGCCACGTTCCGGTGAACGAATAATTCTCCGGGAAGAAGTCCGACGATTTCGTTCGCCGGCACCCGGCTGTCGGAACATCCGATCCACAGATATTTCGGCGCTTGCTGTTCGGACAACCGTTTAAAGAAGGCGCTGTCTCGCTTGGTTATTTCTTTGGCCCAAGCGCGGTTGTTATCGAGCAGGCGGGTTAACTTCATGTTTATTTCGTAGCAGTTTCCGGTTCCGGGACCTGGGCTGCGGGGTCGGAAGCGGGTTCTTCTTTGGTGGGCTTGGGTCCTTCTTCCACGCTGACCACTTCGACGTCAAAATTAAGAATCTTGCTGGCCAGGGGATGGTTGAAATCGAGCGTGACGTCTTTCTTGCCGATGGCGAGCACCTTGGCTTGCATGGGTCCATTGGCGTTCATCCCTCGAACCATCGTGCCCACTTTTAAATTCTTGGTGTCGTTGAAGGATTTGAGCGGCACCTTTTGTTGGGCGGCGGCGTTGATCACGCCGTAACCCTTTTCCGGCGGCACCGTAACTTGTTTTTTATCGCCTTTCTTAAGGCCCGCCAAGGCTTCTTCTAGTCCTGGAATAATCATTTTGTTCCCCTGAACGTAAGAGAGAGGTTCTTTACCGGTGGACGTGTCCACCACGGCGCCATCAACGGTCAACGTGTAGTTGATCTTCACCGCTTTTCCATTTTCAATCACCTGAGTTTTTTTGCAGGCCATTAGTCCCACGAGAACCGCGAACCCGATGATTTTTACCGACGTTAACCGCATTTTTTTATCTCCTTCGTCCGGTGATGCGCAGCAGCATCACGAATAGATTTATGAAATCCAAATAAAGCGCCAGCGCTCCCATGATGGCCATTTTTCTGCCGTCTTCCGATCGGGAATCGAGAGAAGCGGCCATGTTTTTAATTTTTTGCGTGTCATAAGCGGTGAGTCCCACGAAAATAAGGATCCCCAGATAGGTGGTGACCCAATAGATAGCGGGGCTTTTAAGGAATAGGTTAACCAAGCTCGCAATTAAAACGCCGATCAGCGCCATAAATAAGAGGTTCCCAATTTTGGTGAGGTCTGTTTTGGTGGTGTAGCCGTAGAGGGCCATCACGCCGAAGGTGGCGGAGGTAACGAAAAATGT
>CAZJOE010000238.1:0-3966 GCA_964547555.1 uncultured Elusimicrobia bacterium
ATAAGAATCATATCGATATGGAATGTTGCCTCGATCCCGATGAAATTCCCAATCTTAAGAAAAAGAAGTTCCGCGCCTATATGGCTCGTGAAGAGCTTTTGGATCGGTTGGAAAAAGGGCAGCTCAAAGACATTGATTTGATCGTCCATTTGGGCGCCTGTGCCGATACCACCGAAATGGACAAGAAGTTTCTCGCTCAAAACAATGTTGAATATTCCAAATCGCTGGCCAAATGGGCTTTGGCCAACAATAAATTCTTTCACTATGCCTCGAGCGCTGCGATTTATGGAGATGGCAAAGCCGGTTATGGCGATGACGACGCCTTGATTGACAAATACAAGCCCCTGAACCCCTACGGCGAGTCCAAATGGCTCTTTGATAAGTGGTTAATTCAAGGTGGAATTACCAAGAAGGTGGTGGGATACCGGTATTTCAACGTGTTTGGGCCCAATGAATATCACAAAGGCGATATGAAGAGCATGGTTTGTAAGGCTTATCACCAGATTCAGGAAAAAGGGTCGGCGGAGTTATTTGCCACCAGCCGGAAAGGATTTGAAGACGGATCGGAAGAGCGGGATTTTATTTACGTTAAAGACATTAATCGCGTGATGGCTTATTTTGTCGAACATCCAGAGAAAGGTGGGATTTTTAATTTAGGAACCGGTCAGGCGAGAAGTTTCAAGGCTTTGACCACCGCTGTTTTCGGTGCATTGGATTTACTTCCCAATATCGAATACATTCCTATGCCGGATAAACTAAAAGGCCAGTATCAATATTTCACTCAAGCGGATATTTCGAAGCTGCGGCAGGCGGGTTACAGCGAAGAATTTTTAAGCTTGGAAAATTCGGTTTCCGACTACGTAAAAAATCACCTATCTAAAACAGATCCACTTCTTTAAGCTCCGCTGGCCAAAGCGCGGGCGAGTTCTTCTAGGTTCTCAAGGTCCGCTTTGTGCAGCATCACTCCATAGCGCAGTTCAGTTAAGAAGAAAAATCCCACATCATTTAGAAGCGATAGGAGCGACATTCCACTGGTGTTGACGGTCACTCCTTCTGGAATCACAACCACTTTGTTTGTGGTCGGGCCATAAATGGGCGTTCCGGCTATTGATTGAAGACCTTCTTCAATGGCCAACAGATCCAATTCGAGGACCCCTTCATTATTAGTAAACAAACTTTGATTGGCGACCCCAATAACCACGACCCGATCAGCCAGTTCAGCCAGTGGACTATTTTTAGGACTATTTTTGACAATGTTGTCGATTTCGCTGAAGTGTGGTGTGTTGGCCAGTAAGAAAACCTTTTTCGTTTTGGAAGAGTTAATCAATGGCACGATATCTTTTTCAAGCCGGTCTCTAATTTCTTGATCCGCATTTTGACCCGCGGGAGTTTCAATACGGAAGGCAAAAATCATGTCTTTATCCTGAATGGTTTTACGAAAGTCATCAACATCCACTCCCCATCGGACAAGAATTTGAATAATTTTACGGGCCTCAGGGTCCGTTAAGTCGCCCTTTTCTATTTTGCCAACCATCTTTTCTTGAACCAATGAAAGGAGCATGGTCATGTCCGCTCGAGTGAGCTGACCCGTCGAGAGTCGTTGAACGGCATTTCTCTGGTCCACACCCACGATAACTGGTTTTTGGAGGAAAGCCGTAATATCGACGATCCCGACTTGTTCCGTGGAGGGGGCACTATTGATAAATTTATAAGCATTTTGAATTAAGACATCCGCCAAATGGTTTAGCTCAACGTCATTAGAATTTCCCTCATAGCGGCCAGGGGTGGGAGAACCAAAAAGTGAGGTTTCTACCTCGTCACGAATGGCAAGTCTTCTGTTTTCTTCTTCATCGTCAACACCCAATGTTCGAATTTCCGACACCATGAAAAGACTGACGGACACCGAGAATAAGGCAATAGCCGTAATTCTCATCCCGCCCAATTCAAAAGCGGCGGCGGCGATTCCCAGAATTATGCCAGTGAGGGGGAATAATCGGGGGGAAAATAAATTCGAGAGCTTGTCGAGACTCGGCTGAGATTCCATTAAATTTTCATACAGGATTGTGGAGGCTTCTTTCAGCTGGCCGATTCTAAATTCCGCCAGGGCCAGGTTTTTCTGAATCATTTCCATGTCGACGTCGGTTCCATTAGCCGGAATTCCAATAAGACTCAGCACGGATTGTTGGTGCGCTTCCAGCTTGCGATTGCGTTTGTCCTCATCTTTTAACTGCTTCAATATTGTTTGCGGATCCTCACCTATTTGATTGGAGTAAATAGCGACTGCTTGCCCGACTCCGAAAAGGATGGCGGCGGCTTCTTCTCCAGTTTTATTTTTTGGGCGGGGCCGAATTTTATTCGTTTCGCCTTGTTTGAGGGCGCGTCTTCTTAAAAGAATTTCTTTTCGAGCGCGGGTTTTTTCTTCTAGCGCCGCCTTCCGATATTTTAGAACCACGGATTCGTAGATTTTATTATCGGAAAGGAGCATTCCAAAAATTCTTCTTTGCACAAGCTCGCGGCTGCCCGTTGATTTGTCCGCAGCCAGGGCGGCAACCAGTCGGTCGCGGATGATGAGGGCTGTTCTTTGGATCAAGCTGAAATCGTACTTCCCAAGTAATAGATTCTCGGGGGCAATGGCGTCGACCTCTTTGTCATCGAGTGATTTATTTAATTCTATTTTTGCGGACTGAAGCGCTTGGCCGAGCCGCACCAAAAGGAACGCTTGGTCGGCGGTGAAACTGCTGTCGCGGTTCTTTCTGATAATGGCGTCAAGCTGGTCCAGCGGTAATTCGGCGGACGCCGCCATAGCAGACTTGCGAAGATTTAAAAGCTCAAGCGCAGCGGTTCGAAGGGCCTGCACCGGATCAGATTTAAGCATGGCTGGGAATTTAATTTCGGCGGCGGATGTGGTCGTGGGCTGGATCTTTTCGATCGCGGATATCACAAGAGTGTCATTCGAGAGAAATGAGATCAATGAATTAAAATCTTTTGACCAAGCGGACTCTCCCTCTTCTTTATTTTTATTTGTTGAAGAAGGGGAGAAAGGCAAGCGGAGTGCGATGGATGAGAAAATTTGCCGAGCCAAGGCGGAGGGGGAATTAAAACTGTTCGGGAACGCGCGCGCCGTAAAATAGGCCAAGATGAATACGATCGCGACCGCTTCAAGGGCCATATAAATTCCAAAAGTGGAGGTGGTGAGGGAATTTGTGGTATGGACCATCGCTTGTTTCCAAACGTCGGACGAGAAAAACACGATCGCAGCCAGAATAAACCCGACTCCCATCATTTGAGTGGTTTGGTTTTCTTGGAAATCAGTTCTATTTTGAGAAAAGTCATGATTTGAACCAGCTAAGGAAGACAGATTTTCTTTTAGCATGGAGCCGGTTTGAGTTTGAGCCGCGTTTCTATTCTCGCTTTGGGAAATTCCTCTGGCCATATTCGCAATGGTTCGCCAGTTCAGTCCGTCGCCCGCTCCTGTTGACGCCAATGTTAATTGCCCTTGATTGATTCCAAATGGAATCCCCAAAAGTCCCACCAAATAACTCCATACGGAAACCGGGGAAGGGTTGGGGCCGCTGTCGTTGTCTGGACTCGCCATATTGATTTGATTGGAAGGAGCATTTCCCGAGTCGCCACCCGCCGGGACAACTGTACGTTGGGCCGATTGGAGGGTTGATTGGTTTCTCTGGCTGGCATCGGAGTCTGTTTGTTGAGCAACGATGGGTTCCGCGCTTTCATTAAGGGCCTCAAAAGGGGCCATGCCAACTATTTCTAAAGTGATGGCTTTAGAAGCCAGTTCAACCAAATTTAAGAACTCGTCTCTCTTGGTTTTATTTCCATTAAAGTAGCTAAGGGAGCGATCGGGTCGATCTCTGTACAACTCCGCATTGTCAACTTTTTCAAGTAGCCAGATCAAATACCCTTTATTTTTTGAAATGTATCCGGCTACCGCATAGGCCTCGGCGTATG
>CAZJOE010000239.1:0-3953 GCA_964547555.1 uncultured Elusimicrobia bacterium
GGAACGGTGCAAGCGCCGTTTATTTTCGTAACGGCGGTCGGAGCACCGCCCATGACCATCGATATCGACGGTATTCGATGGGAAAAATAAATTCCGGCGGACCAAGAAAACTCATGAAAACTGAGCGATTTCTCGTTAAGATTATTCAACCGGTTTAATGGGATTTTTAGGAGAGGGCCTTATCTTGAACAGCATCAACGGACGCCATCATCGGTCGAGAGTCCTGCAGTTTTGGGTCATGCCCAATGCGGGGTTTGCGACGCGTCAAATTTTAAAATCCACGATCGCGGATTTCGAAGAGCTTCATTCGGATGTGAGGGTCGAGCTTAATATTCATCCTTGGTCGCTGGCTTGGAACCGACTGATCGATGTGATCAAAGGCCGTTATGGGGGGCCCGCCCCGGATGTTTTGCAAGTGGGGACCACGCATGTCGCCACGTTGGCGTATCTGGGCGCCCTGGACAAAATTCCCGATGCCAGCGTTCTTCCTCAAGACGACTCCATGTCCGCCTATATTTGGGATCCCGGAGCAGAGAGCAATGCGGGACAAGATCTTTATTGCGTTCCGTGGTTTATCGACGTTCGGACTCTTTACTACCGCAAAGACATTTTTGATCAATTAAATATCAATCCCGATCTTCTCCATGATTGGAAAGGATTTTTTCAAGCCTGTTCCTTGCTCCAGCAATACATTCGCAAAAGCGGACCCATTCCCAAAATTATTGCTCCTTTGGCGATTCCCGGTCAAAAACCAGGCGTGCTCATGCATGACTTGGCGCCCTGGATGTGGGGGGCCGGTGGGGATTTTTGTTCCGAAGATTTGGTCCGTTCCACGTTTGATTCAACCGCCTCGGTGCGCGGCGTGGAATATTATTTTGACCTTATTCATCAGGGCTTCATGCCTATTCCCGATAGCGCCCTTCCTCCGGGGAATTTCTTCACGGGCCATTACGCTATGCAATTTAGCGGTAGCTGGCCCGCCCGGACTTACCTGAACCCCGAAAGTCCGTTGTGTGACAAGGAAGTGGTGGACGGTTTGGGGGTCGCTCTTTTCCCAGCGGGGCCCCAAGGTCGCTTTACTTTTTTAGGGGGAAGTAATTTGGCGGTGTCTTCTTTAAGTCCCAAAAAAGAACTGGCCTGGGAATTTATCCGATTTTTAAGCGAATCCTCTCGACAAAAATCGCACGCGGAAGCCATCGGCGCCTTGACCGCCCGCCTGGCCAGTTTGGAAGATCTCTTCGTGAATTATCCGCAAGCCAAAAAAGTTTTCTGGGACTCTTTCGGTCACGCCCGCCGATTGCCTCGGCTCGTCGAGTTGGGTTCGATTGAACAAATCGTTTACAAAATGAGTGTTCGGGTCCTTTCTTTGATTCGGGCTGGCGACTATAACCATCGCCATCTGGAACGAGAATTGTCGACGGCTTCCCATGGGATCAACGCCGTTCTTTCCTTGCACCGGTATGGAAATAAAGTTGTCGCCGGAGCAAATCCATGAGTTCCTTCCGCGCGCTGCTGGTTTATGAATCCATTCTCAGGGAATTTCAGACACGTTTCTCTGATACGTCCCGGGGACTAGAATCCGTGTTGGAATCCGGATTGGGTTTTCTCACCGCCCGGCTTAAATTAAGCAATGTCGGAATTTTTTGGTGGGACCAACAACGCAGCAGCCTGCAAATGGAATATGCGATTTATGACGGAACTTTGCTGGAAGGCGAAGAGGAAATCATTATTGAATCCAGCAGTCCTTTGTGGAGTTTGGTCCGCGACAAAAAACCGATCGTGTTTTCTAAGCGCCGGCCTTGGGTGGCCTTTATTCCCTTGACCCAAGACGGAGCCTTTGTAGGAGCGGTCCGAATCGAAAGAAAAATGGCGCTTCCCCGGGGAAAAGTTTTGGCTTCTTTGCCGCGTTATACAACCAATGAATCATCGCCGGTGAGCGATGTCCCTTTCCTTCAAGATATCGCGGACATTCTCTCTCTAAAATTACAAGAGATCCAGCGGGAAGAAAATCATCGGAAGAAACATCAATATCTTCAAGCGGGGACAGAAGTGGCGGCGGCCGTCATTGCGACGCCGCGGTTAAAAGAAATGCTCGAGACGGTTTCCCGAAGCATTGTCAAAAATTTAGGGTTTGACCGGATCCGGTTTTACCTCGTGGACACGGCGCGCATTGAGCTGTCCGGCGTTCTCGGCCTGCAAATTCCGGGCCGCCTTTTAAGTTTGGAAACTGAGAAGTTTGCGCTGCAAGCGAACACGAATTCATTGGTGGATGCCGTCATTGAAGGCAGCATTGAAGTCTCCATCACGGCCGGCGGGAAAGTGGTGTATGTGCCTCTCATCGTGGATGGACAAGTGGTGGGATGCATGGCCGTGGACAATCTCTTGAGCCAGCAAACCATTGACGAAGAACAAATCGGCGCGCTTAAAAATCTAGCGAGTCAAATCGGCATGGCCATTTTAAACGCCCGTCTTTTCGAAGACATCGAACAGCAAGCCATCACGGATGGCCTTACCAAGCTTTATGTGTTCCGGTATTTCCAGCAACGCCTTAAAGAAGAGATCGACCGGGCGGACCGGTATTCCTATTCGGTCGCCCTGGTCATGATGGATGTCGACCACTTTAAACAATTAAACGATTCCTTCGGCCACCTCATGGGAGACAAAGTTTTGGAAATGTTGGCGCAGCATATTCGAGGCAACATCCGCCGGATCGACTTGGCGGCGCGATATGGGGGAGACGAATTTATTCTTCTACTTCCTGAAATCACCGAGCAAGAAGCTTGGTTGATGGGGTCTCGTCTTTTAAATACCCTTCGTCAAAGCACCTTAAAAGCCCCCAATGGAGACCCCATTAGTGTGGTTGTGACGATGGGGGTGGCCATGTATCCGTCGGACGCCGTGACGGGAAGAGATCTTATTGAATCTGCCGACCAAGCCCTCTATTGGGCCAAAAAGAACAATCGGGGCGATATTTGTTTTTTCCGCAACATTTCTCAAAAAGCTGAAAAACCCGCCTAATTTTGATATAAATCTCCACCTCTTAGCCCACCCTCTGAGGTCCCTCTGATCCCCTAAAAAGGTCGTTGTTTCTTTGAAAATTGTTACTTGGATTTAACAACATCTTAAGGACTTCTTAATCCCCGTTCTATTAACATTGTAGGGTCGCAAATAGTCCACGGAGAGAGTTATTCGACGATGAATAGCACCAGGAATTTTAAACTTCCGTCCCTTCTTTTAAGAGCCGTTTTCGCGGTTCTTTTTTTCCTTACATACAACCCTTCTCAAGCGGCTTTCCAAGAGTCTTTGTGGGGGGCTCGCCCGGCTGGTTTGGCCGGAGCTTTTACGGCCCTCGCCGACGACGCCAATGCCCCCGCCTACAACCCCGCTGGAATCAGTTTTATTTCTCATAACGAAATGACGGTGATGTATGCGCAGCTTTATTCCGGGCTCACGTTAAATGCGGGCCAAGGGCAAACCTCCAAATTGGGTCTTGGTTATTTCAGTTTTGTTCCTCAAATTAAAAATCGAGAGTACGGCAGTTTCGCGGTCAGTTGGTCCAATTTCGCCGCGACCAACCTCATCAAAGAAGACGCTTTTACTCTCACTTACGCCGACAACATTAAATTCGACTCCCTTCCTGAAAACCCGATTCTCGCTTACGGAGCCAATCTAAAATTCCTTTCCCGCTCTTACTCTACCGATAGTCAAAGTGCCAATGACGCGGTGTTTCAAGCCGGTAAAAAAGCCGACGCCGTCGCGGGGGATGTGGGGCTGATGTACCGTCCCAATTTCACCTTGGTTCCGGGACTTAAGTTCGGCGCGTCCGCGCAGAATATCAACCGACCCGACATCGGTTTGGCCCAGACAGACCGGGTTCCTGAAAAATATACCTTGGGCATTGCCTATCAAGATTTGAAATTCAGACTTTTAAACCCGGCCTTGGATTTGTCCCG
>CAZJOE010000240.1:0-3946 GCA_964547555.1 uncultured Elusimicrobia bacterium
CCACCAAGTTTTTTCCGATGTCGTGAACATCCCCTTTCACCGTGGCCAGGACCATTTTCCCCTTGGTCGTGGATCCCCCCACTTTGGGGATATGGGGTTCTAAATATTTAACCGCCGCCTTCATCGTCTCCGCGGATTGCAAAACAAAGGGCAGTTGAATTTGTCCCGATCCAAAAAGTTCTCCCACCACACGCATTCCTTCGAGTAAAACCGTATTGATGATTTCCAGGGCCGGATATTTTTGCAAAGCGACCTCAAGAGGTTTATCGATTCCCTGTTTATTTCCGTTGATGATTCGTTGTTTAAGATCTTCTTCCACGGATTTAGGCGCTTCCTGCTTGGCAGGGCCTTGTGTGGTCTTCGCGTCCGCATAATAAGCCATGAACGCATGGAGTGGATCATAGGTGACAGTTCCGTCTTCCGAAAATTTTCGCTCATCAAATATTAACTGCCTGGCCAACTCACGGCCCTTTTCGTCAATTCTAAAGAGCGGTGTAATTTTCTTGGCATTCACGATGGCCGAATCCAAGCCGGCTTCAATAGCGAAATGCAGGAACACGCTGTTTAAAACCGAACGAGAAACAGGCGCCAATCCAAAAGAAATATTGCTGACGCCCAAGGTGGTTTGAACTTCAGGCATGAGTTTTTTAATTCCTCGAATCGCTTCGATCGTGTTGATTCCGGCTTTTCGGAATTCTTCATCGCCGCTTCCCAACGTAAACGTCAAAGCGTCAAAGATAATGTCCGAACCGGGAATCCCGTGTTTCTCCACGGCGATGTCATAGATGCGCTTGGCAATCGCGACTTTGCTTTCGACGGTTTTGGCCATTCCCTTTTCATCGATCGTCAAAGCAACGACGGCGGCCCCATACGTTTTAAGCATGGGACAGATCTTATCCATGCGCTCTTCACCATCTTCCAAGTTAATAGAGTTAACGATGGCTTTGCCGCCGATGAGTTTCAGTGCCGCATCGATAACCGGTGCTTCGGTTGAATCGATCATAAGCGGTATTCGCACCTGTAAAGAAAACCTTTTAATCGTCTCCGTCATGTCCTTTATTTCATCACGACCCACATAGGCGGTGCAAACATCCAGCACGTGCGCGCCTTCCGCCTCCTGATCTTTCGCGATGGAAACGAGACCGTCGTAATCATCAGCGTTCAGCGTGTCTTTAAATAATTTAGATCCATTGGCATTGGTGCGTTCGCCGATAATAAGAGGAGCGGGCTCCTGCCGCAGAGACGTGGTGAGATACAAGCTGGAAGCCACGGCCACTTTTTTAACCTGTCGTTTTTTAGGTGTAATATTTTTAACGGCTTGAACAACTTTCTCCAGATGCTCCGGCGTTGTTCCGCAACATCCTCCCACCACGTTCACGCCGTGCGATTGAACGAATTCAACCAGATGCGCCGCCAATTCAGACGGCGTCAATTTATAGACGGCATTGCCGCCGACATTTTCGGGGAGACCCGCATTGGGAAGAACGGAAATAAAACGATCGGTGAGTTGTCCCAAGGTGCGGACGTGTTCACTCATTTCTGTCGGACCTGTCGCGCAATTGAGGCCGATTGTATCAACCGGATAACATTCGATGACGCTGATGGCGGTCGCCATATCGCTTCCCACCAACATGGTGCCGGTGGATTCAATCGTCACCTGGACGTTCAGCGGAACTCGAGTTTTTAATAAGCGCATCGCATCCAAAGATCCGTTGATGGCGGCTTTGACCTGGAGAAGATCTTGGCAGGTTTCAATCAAAAGAAGATCCGCTCCCCCTTCGATCAGCCCTTGGGCCTGTTCTGCATAATTAAACCGGAGGGTGTCAAAATTGGTGTGCCCTAAGGAAGGAAGCTTCGTTCCAGGCCCCATGGATCCCGCGACAAAACGCGGGTGGTCCGGCGTGGAAAATTGTTGCGCCACTTCTTTGGCCAACTGGGCGGAGACCCGGTTGTATTTAAGGACTTCTTTCTCCAATCCAAACTCCGCCAAAACGATTCGGTTTGAACCAAATGAGTTGGTCTCAACAATGTCGCATCCCGCTTTAAAAAAGGAGGCATGGATGTCCTTCACCCATTTGGGCCGACTGAAACAAAGGACTTCGGTGCAGCCTTCTTTCCCATCGTAATCATCAACGGTAGGATTAAACCTCTGCAAGTTGGTGCCCATCGCGCCATCAAAGACAAAAATGCGCTCGGCCAGTATCTTTCGGTATTG
Source organism: uncultured Elusimicrobia bacterium (assembly GCA_964547555.1). GTDB lineage: Bacteria > Elusimicrobiota > Elusimicrobia > F11 > F11 > CAZJOE01. Next base: position 2,216 of record CAZJOE010000240.1, read on the forward strand.
ATCAATGTTCATAAAGGAGGGTGAGTATACAGAAAATGTCATTCCCGCGAAGGCGGGAATCCAGGTTGTGAACCTTTAGCCGTAGTTAGCAGGTCTTTAATTCATTAGAAATTGAAAAAATAACTTAATGGTTTTTTGTTTATTTCAATTGGAAATTCCATCTGAAAAAGACGTTTTGCAAGAATCCAGTGTGAATCATAAATGACTTTGCCATTTTCTTCATATTCCGATGGACCCCCCATGTCGGCAGTAAGTCTTCTGATTAAGTTGCCGTTTGAGAAAATTTTATATTCGGTGAATTCTCCAAGATTTGCAGAAGAACAAGTGAATACTATCGTGTTAAATGCGATAGCAAGTTTTTTTAGGCAATCATCAGATGGCCATTTAAACCCTTTCTTGTCCTTTATTTGCACAAGAATGATCTGGTCTATATTAACGGCTTCTTTCAGTGTCGTTTTTGGTTTGGCAATTGAAAGGTCGTTTGGATTGAATCCTTGAGCAATAAAAAATTCCAGAATTCCCTCTGGGGATTTTTTCATCAAAATGAAAAATCCATCAACATTGATCCCAATAGGATTTCGCGTCAAATAAACAATGACCAAAATAGTTATGCCGATAACCGCAATGGCTAAATAAAGCATTAGTTGTTTTTATTTTTAATTTCGTCCGATCGAATTCGTAATCGATTGGCCTTGTCATTCTGGCCCAACCCTTCCTTCAAATCAGCAATATTGTCCAGAATTCCAGCAGCTGCCAAACTGTCCTTGCCCACTTCGCGCTCGGTAATGAGCAGCGCTTTTTGAAAATACTGTTCTGCCTCTGGGTATTTCTTCTGCTTACTCAAAGCAAATCCCAGATTATTGTAGGCTCCGGCCGTTGCAAAATGTGTGGAGCCAACATGATATTCCGCAACCCGAACCTGTTTACGGTAGAAATCAATTGCTTCGCCATATTCGCCCAGATCCATGCTCATGTTCCCTAATTTTTCATACACACCCCCAACCTCGGGGTCACTGCTTCCTTGGGCTGAGACTTGATAGGGTAAGCCACTCATATAGAGATGCTTAGCCCCCTTCAAATTGTTTTCTCTCTTTAACTCATCACCGAGAAGGTAATGGGACCTGGCTTTTACATAATCATTCGCCAAAGTTGATTTCAAAGAAAGTTCTAACGCCTGTTCATAGCAAGCCTTGGTTTTTTCATATTCACCTTTTACGAAATAAACAAAACCCAGATTTTGTAGTGAAAAGATGCTTGCCGGATGTCCCTCAGGATAATCTTCCCGCGCAATTTTCATGGCTGCCTTGGCCATTTCTTCCGCCTTTAGAAATTCTTTTTTCTCAATAAGAACGGATACTTTGTCACTAATGCTTTCCCATTGAACTGTAGCGGCATAAGATAGGGTCGCGCAGGACAGAATCAGAAAGAGAACTGGAAAAAATTTAAGAAGGGAATTCATGCTATTTTGATCCTTTTAAAACTACGCTGCGGTTTGAATAGCCCGTAAAATCTTAAGGATTCGATCGTCTTTGAGGAGAATCTCAAGTGGTGGCAAGAAATCATCAAGTGATAGGGCGTTCTGATGACTTTCTCCCGCCAGCTGGAGGCCGGAATAAATGAGGAAGGATTGATCGAGGGTTTCTCTAAATCGATTATTGAGCGTTCCCATGGTTGTTTGACCGCCAGCCGATGAGAGGTTTTTATAGAAGTCCTCTTCAAATGAAAATACCT
>CAZJOE010000241.1:0-3937 GCA_964547555.1 uncultured Elusimicrobia bacterium
GTCCGTCATTTGTTGGAGCTTGTTTAGTCTGTCCATGATGCTGGGGACCGGCCGTCCGAGATGGCTGTGCGTAAGAACGATCGGAGCTCCGACTTCTCTCTCAACTTTCTCTTTTGTCTCCGGAGCCACCGCAATTCCCATGGGGGTCGCCACGGATTCGCCGTAATAGACAGCCGATTGAGCCGCAAATTCTTTGACCGCGTCAGTTTTAGGATTACTTGGCAAAAGATTGATCCCACCTAACGTCATTCGATCGGGGATGGTAATGCCATAGTCGGCTTTGATCTGCTGCTTTACCGTGCTCGGAATAAGAGCTTCCACATTAATTTGGGACGCCAAACTGTTACTTTGAGGACTGATTAATTCTTGAATCCCCTCCACAGCGTCTCGGTCCACTTGGCCCCCCAAGGTGGGCGCTGATGCCGAAAGTTCGCTTAAGTCGAGTGTTAGTTGCTTGACCTGATTGGTCACGCCCGCCACTCCAACAACCTCAACAGAGCGAAGATCGCGGGCATGTTTCAATTCTGTGGTCTCACCATTTTGATCGGCTGTGATCACCTGAATATTTTCGAGGTGGGCCGTACCAATGTTTTGAGCAGCGCGTGCACGAAGCGGACGAACATCCAGTTGCATGGAGGATTGGCCGAAACCAGTATATTGGACAACGCCCGCTGTTTCTGTCGGAGCAAAAGCATTTCTTCCGGACGAATCTACAGAGGAAGCAGTCCGGATGGAGGAGTTTTCTTGATTGTTCCGCAAACTTTCAACTGAAAATGGATTAGCCGGGCGCGCCGATTGATTTTCAACCATGGGATCCGGCAAAGGAAGAGTATCCGCCTTCGATTGCGGAGGCTGCGCGAGGCCGACAAAAACCGCGACGGCGGCCATAAAGCTAAACACGGCAGTTCGAGCGCGAGCCCAAGCATTTCCGATGAGATCAGGAAGCCAACTACGCGCAGCGGCGAGTGCGGGGACGGCTTCTTTACGGGCCGCCTGAACTTCTATGGGTTGACCGGTATTGGCTCCGGTTGACGGACCATCTTCATCATCATCGTCAGATTTGGTTGCGGCAACAGCTTGAGAAGCGTGAACCTGCATGTAAGGCGGGGTGTCATTGGGGTTAAAATTTTCGTTGTGCGGAGGAAGTTTTAATTCTGGGCCGATGGCCTGACGAGTCTCCGAACTATCAACGCGAGCAAATTGAATTTTTTCTACGTTCTCAAATCCCAAGACATTCTGACCTTGGCTTAGTTCAGTCCATTTGCCCTTGGAAAGGAATTCCAGTTTCACGCCAGAAGAAGAAAGTTCACGGCTATAAATTTCCGCCACTTGAACACCGGCGTCGGTTTGTTCAAATTTCACGAAAACGGTTCCGAAGGAAACCACTTTTCCCGCTTCAAAGAGATCCATTGAAAGCGTTTGCTTGGCTTGATCGAATGACACGGTCGCCACTTGGTCTCGGTTTTCCCCCGTCGTAAATACTTTGAACACATTCTGGTTAGACCCCGTGATCTCAACTTTGAATCCTTTATTGAGGTTGAGCAACGACGAAAGGCCTTGATAAATTCCCCGGCGATCTGCCCATGACACATGCCCGCCGAAGGGCTCATGAGACTTAGCAACCTTTGCCAAGACGTCGACTTCAGGCGCGGTTAAATTACCTTTGATGGCCGCCATCCCAATCGCCAATTCTCCGAAATAGGATTCGGCCAACGATTTCTTTACCTGCATGACTGTGCTAAAAATTTCAATTCGCTTTTCATGCGGAACGAGTCCCAGAAATGAATTCAAAACCGTTTCAAGGTCATTGGGATCATTCGCCATCGCAAGGGTCACCGCAAAGCGCCGAAGATCTTTTTCTTCAACGCCCGCTTTGCGCAAATCGTCCACCATGGACTTCAGGCTGGTTTCTTGAGCGGTCGCCACTTCTCGAGCGGCGGCTATCATGTTCTCCTGACGAGAACCTTTTTTAACTTCCCCTTGAGCTTGAATCGCCCGCTCAACGGCTTTCGCCCGCAAGGATGGCATCGAATAATCGTTAAGTGCACTATGGATGGCTTTTATAAAATTGGTTCTAACGGGAGTGGCTCCTTCTTCTTTTGGAAGTACTCGCAATTCTCCTGACGAAGCGGTTTCCCCAGAAGCCGGTGGCGGGAAAGATTGCCTCAGCGCCTCTGTATATCGATCATGGTCGCTGTAAATTTGAACAATTTCCCCTATAGAATCTGCATTTGATGGTTCACCGGTATAGAACGTGTAAATGTCGTCCAAACTTACTTCTGTTTCCTGCCCTTCGGGAGAAGCCAACCATTCATCCAAATTCCAAGGCGTGATGTCTTCGCTTTCTTCCAGTGTCCCTTGGAATAACCCCACCGCCACCATCACCTTTAGTTCCACGTCTTCGTTTTTGATTTCATCCAAAGTAAGCCCGGCGAGCGCTGAGAATTGATCTTTACCGGCATTGGCTTCAAAGAAGTCGCGAATGGTTTTAACGTCATTTTGTGTATCACCCGTTCCATCTAAAACAAATTTGAGAAGTCCTTCTTCAGAATTTCCGAGCGCCTTTAATTTGTCCTCTAAAGAAGCGGGGCTGGACAACAAATCCAAAATAGCCTGCACTTTTTCTTTGGACATCACTGGAATGTTGGCCTTGGCCAAATGCTCTTTAAGGGTTTCGATCTTACCGAGGTGTTCTTTATAAAAAACTGAAATCTGATCGGCCTTGTCTTTGGCAACACCACTGAGGATAAGGCTCAATCGCAAAACATCAGCCTTTTGATCAACCGACAAAGAAGCATCAGAGGACAGTTCATCGTGAATCCGCTCCAAGGTGGCCCCTTTAATGTCACCCTCATCTGAAACCTGGCGGTTAACCCGGTCCAATATAACTACGGATGTAAGGAGGTTTGATTTCTCTAATCCAATAAACGGAATTTTAGAAAGGCCGAAACCGACTTTCATTCCAATGTCTTTGCCGTCGGTTTTCTGCTGGTAATATTTCCCCACCAGTCCGCCCACCAAATTAACACCGATAGAAACAAGGCCAACGGTCCCGATCATCGTCGCATAAGAGCTCAGCAAAGCGAGAAAAGCCGCGCCTCCACCCGTGAAGACAAGCGTTGCAACGGCCGCGGCTCCAATAATAATGCTATTGCGTGGATTTTGTTTTATTTTCTCCCAGCCTGCCTTAAAGAGAGACTTTTGTTCTCCGGGATTTTTTTCGGCAGAAGCCACTTTCAAACCGAAAGAAATGATCAAACCACCAACAATAACAGGAATACTCAAACTCGCCGCAAAGAGCGCCAACGGAGCGGCCAGCAAACCGGCCGCCATTCCCATTCCTTTTTTCCAGCTGGAAGGGATGTCTCCGTAGAGGCTTCCTGCTAACTTATCTTTGATGAGATTGCGCAAGGCACCAAAAGAATTTTTTTCCTTTGCCACAGCAATCAAATCCTTCATTGAAATTTTTTCTCTAAGAGCGGATTCCGGCGCGCTCTGATCGGCCGCCAATAAAGCCGTCGCCAATTTTTGCAATGTTGCCCGATTGCCTTGGTCGCCTTTCAGAATCGAAGCGAGCGCAACGATCTGATGGGCACGCTGGTCAACTTTTTTATCGGCGGCTTCAGGTTCAAAATTAATGTCCGCTTGAATATTTGACGGAGCCACCAAGGAAACCAAATCCGCCAGCTTTGTTTTCTCAAGACGGGCGAGAACTCGTTTGGGAGTGAAAGGATTGAATAAGTTTCCAATTGCTTTTAATTGGGTCATGCCGGTGGCTTTAAATCCGCCTTCGACGGGTTTCATCCCGAGGTATTGTTGTTGGACGTGATCGCTGAAAGCTTGGTTTTTGGTTTGGATATACTTTTCAAGGACCTCTTTCATTTCTGGAGTTGCCACACCGAAACTTACAATCGCTGTCGCCCAAGCCAAGGAAGGA
>CAZJOE010000242.1:0-3931 GCA_964547555.1 uncultured Elusimicrobia bacterium
CCTCATGTTCCGATTCGCGAATATTTTGTTCGAGCCCGTGTGGAACCGCAATTATATCGACAACATCCAGATCACGGCGACTGAGGATCTGGGGGTTGAACACCGCGCCGGCTATTATGAACAGTCGGGAATATTACGCGACATGTTTCAAAACCATTTGCTGCAACTGTTCGCTTTGACAACCATGGAGCCGCCCGGAAGTTTGGAAGCCAACAGTGTGCGCAATAGCCGCTTGGAAGTTTTGAGATGCGTTAAATGTCCTCGTTTATCGGACATGCAAGCCAACAGCGTGTATGCCCAATATGGTCCCGGAGAAATTGATGGACAAAAAGTTGTGGGATATCGCCAGGAAAAAAACGTCGATCCTCATTCTCGCGTGGCCACCTTTGCCGCCCTGCGTTTGGAACTGGACAATTGGAGATGGGAGGGGGTCCCTTTTTATCTCAAATCAGGAAAACGATTGAACCGGAAACTGGTTGAAATCACGGTTCAATTCAAGCGTGTCCCGACTTCCATTTTTAAACCTCTTTTGGCCGATCAGTTGTCTCCCAATATCTTGAAGTTTAGGATTCAGCCGGATGAGGGCATCACCATGCAATTCGAAGCCAAACAACCGGGACCCAAGCTTTGTATGGCCTCGGTCATGATGGATTTTGGATACCATGAAACCTTTAAAACCCCTCTTCCTGAATCATATGCGCGCCTGTTTCAGGACGCTATGGTGGGAGACCAAACGCTTTTTGCCCGCAGCGATGAGGTGGATGTTTCGTGGGGAATAATGGATCCCATTTTAAATTTCTGGGAAGGAGACCCTGCTCTTCCAGTGGCCATCTACGCTGCTGGTAGCAAAGGTCCCAAAGAAGCTGATGAATTACTCCAACGGACCAACCGCCTGTGGATTTAACGCGCTCAAATTGCGTCCTCGGTAAAATATTGTAAAATCCTCGAACGCTGGAGAAGTAGAATTGACCCGCAGCCCCCTCTCCCCGCGAGTACCCAATTAAATATATATGAGCCATCATCATACCTGCTTGCCCAAAAAACAGGGCCTTTATGATCCCCAGCTGGAAAAAGACAGCTGCGGCGTCGGCTTTGTTGTTAACATCAAAGGCAAGAAATCGCATCAAATCGTTGAAGATGGAATAAAAATCCTCGAGAACCTTTCCCATCGCGGCGCTTGCGGCTGCGATCCCAACAGTGGCGATGGCGCCGGTATCCTCATTCAAATTCCCCACGAATTTTTCCTCCGGGAAGCGAAGAAACTGAACATGACTCTGCCCGCTGCTGGAGAATATGGCGCCGGTTCCGTTTTTCTCCCCAAAGAAAAACCCGATCAAGAAGCGTGCATGGCCCTCTTCGAACAAACCGTTAAAGAAGAAGGACTTGTTTTATTGGGCTGGAGAGATGTTCCGGTTATTAGCAAAGCGGTAGGTTATGTGGCGCGCAGTGGCGAGCCTTCGATCAAACAAATTTTCATTGGCAAGGGCCCTCAGGTTAAAGACGAAGCGACGCTGGAAAGAAAGCTTCTCATCGTTCGCAAAGTAACGGAACGGAAAATAAAAGAGTCTGATTTACCGAACAAACACAGATTCTACGTCGTCACCTTGTCGTCTCAAACGATGGTGTACAAAGGCCAGTTGATGGCCGAGCAGATCCATCCCTATTTCCCGGATTTGGCCGACCCTTCCGTGACCAGCGCTTTGGCCATGGTCCACTCCCGCTATAGCACCAATACTTTTCCTTCCTGGGACCGCGCGCATCCGTATCGCTACCTCGCTCATAATGGAGAAATCAACACGCTTCGGGGCAATGTCAATTGGATGCATGCACGAGAAACGCTTTTCTCAAGCCCCATCTTCGGCGATGACCTCAAAAAACTTTTACCGGTCACCAATCCCGATGGATCGGATTCCGCAATGTTTGATAACGCCGTGGAACTTTTGGTGGCCGCGGGCCGCTCGCTTCCCCACGCCATGATGATGATGGTGCCCGAAGCCTGGAGCGGCAATGAATCCATGGACACCCAGAAAAAAGCTTTTTACGAATATCATTCTTGCTTGATGGAACCGTGGGACGGTCCTGCCTCCATGACATTCTCCGATGGTAAAGTCATCGGCGCTTTGTTGGACCGAAATGGCCTGCGCCCCTCTCGTTATGTCGTGACCAAAGACGACTTGGTCATCATGGCGTCTGAAGTCGGCGTTCTACCGGTTGAACCAAAGAACGTGATTATGAAAGGCCGTCTTCAACCCGGGAAAATGTTTTTGGTCGATACCATTCAAGGACGAATTATCTCTGATGAAGAAATAAAAACTTCTTTGAAGCAACGCAAACCGTATGGTGAATGGCTCGACAAGCATGTCGTTCGCTTTGAAAATTTACCAGAGCCGCCCAGCTATCACGAGCCGGACCATGCCACGCTTTTGCAGCGTCAAAAAGCCTTTGGTTACACCATCGAAGACATGAAATATATTTTGACGCCGATGGCCGGCAAAGGCGAAGAAGGGGTGGGATCCATGGGTGAAGACGGGCCTTTGGCTGTTCTTTCCGAGAAACCCAAACTTCTCTACAACTATTTCAAACAATTGTTCGCGCAAGTGACCAATCCCGCCATCGACTCGATCCGTGAAGAAGCGGTGATGTCGACCGAGGCCACCCTGGGCCCGGAAGGAAACTTACTAGAAGAAACTCCCGAACAGTGCCATCAACTGAAACTTCCGCATGCCGTCATTTCCAACAAAGACATGGCGAAGATTTTGAACATCAAAGAAGGGCAGTTGAAGGCCACAACCATTTCGATGCTCTTCAAGAAATCAAAAGGCGTGGATGGAATGGCGCCGGCGATCCAACATGTTTGCCAGGAAGCTTCCAAAGCCATTCGAGCTGGATTTAATATTTTGATTCTTTCTGATCGTGGAGTGGACAAAGACAATGTCCCCATTCCGGCGCTCTTGGCCACGGCAGCCGTTCATCATCATTTAATTCGCGAAGGGACCCGGACCAAAGTCGGCATCATGGTTGAAACCGGCGAAGCCCGCGAGCTCCAGCATTTCGCGCTTCTCCTCGGTTATGGGGCGGGCGCTATTAATCCTTACGGCGCTTTCGAAACTATTTCGGACATGTTGAACCAAGGTTTGTTGCCCAAAGAGTTGTCCTATGAATACGCCGTTAAAAATTACATCAAAGCGACACGGAAAGGTCTTCTGAAAGTGATCGCCAAGATGGGAATTTCCACGATCCAAAGTTATCGCGGCGCTCAAATTTTTGAAGCGGTGGGACTCAATTCCTCCGTGGTGGATAAATATTTCACTTGGACCCCCTCGCGTGTGGGCGGGGTCGATCTCTCGACCCTTGCCGAAGAAGGTTTGATGCGACACCGACAAGCTTATCCGGACGTGGAAGGCGCTGTTGAAGATTTGGAAGTGGGGGGCGTTTATCAATGGAGAAAAGACGGCGAGTATCACATGGTGAACCCCACCACCATTCACAAACTCCAATACGCGACGCGCACCAACAACCGCCAAGCATTTAAAGATTTCAGCAAAGCGATCGATGAGCGCAATCACAATTACGCCACGCTGCGCGGGCTCATGAAAATTAAGTTTGCCGACAAAGCGATCCCTCTCGATGAAGTCGAACCCGTAAGCGAAATTGTTAAACGGTTCTGCACCGGCGCCATGTCCTTTGGATCCATCAGCCGAGAAGCGCACGAATCGTTGGCGATCGCCATGAACCGGCTCGGGGGCCGCAGCAACACCGGTGAAGGCGGAGAAGATGCGGGGCGATTTAAACCCGACGCCAAGGGGGACTTGAAGCGCAGCAAAATTAAACAAGTGGCTTCCGGCCGTTTCGGCGTGACCAGTCATTATTTAGTGAATGCCGATGAACTACAAATCAAAGTCGCTCAAGGCGCCAAGCCTGGCGAAGGTGG
>CAZJOE010000243.1:0-3927 GCA_964547555.1 uncultured Elusimicrobia bacterium
TTCAAGCGTTAAAGACGCTTTGGAAGAAATCTCTGGAGACGCTGTGATAAAAAAAACGCCCGCTTTCGTTCCCAATAACTCTTCAAAACCCGTAAAGGCTTTGGTGCTGCGGGCCGCTGGAACCAATTGCGATCAGGAAACGGTCCACGCCCTTAAACAAGCGGGGGCCGATAGTGATGTGATCCACATCAACCAACTTTTGCTCGGCCGCGTCCGCCTCCATCCTTACAACATGCTGGTCCTTCCGGGCGGTTTCTCCTATGGAGATGACATCGCGGCTGGAAAAGTGTTGGCCAATGAATTACGCTTGCGGCTCAAAGATCAGCTATCTCGTTTTGTGGAATCGAAGAAACTTGTGATTGGGATCTGCAACGGATTCCAGGTCTTGGTCAAATCGGGATTGCTGCCGGGTTTTGATTACATCGACGAGAAACAATTGGTGACGCTGGGCTTAAACGATTCGGCCCGCTTTCAATGCGAATGGACCGGAATGAAAACGGAGAAATCCGCCGCTTCCTGGCTCGACAATTTACCGGCGACGTTTGAACTGCCCATCGCCCACGGGGAAGGAAAGTTCATCACCTCAAGCCCGGCCGTTCTTCAAACTCTTAAGAAAAATAAACAAATCGTTTTCCGCTACGCGGGCAACCCCAATGGTTCTGAAGAAGCCATCGCCGGCATCTGCAACAAACAAGGGAATGTGATCGGCCTTATGCCCCACCCGGAACGATTTCTCGTCCGCTACCAACACCCCAACTGGACGGCCCTCAAACCCGCTTATGAAGGACAATGGGGCGATGGATACTGGTTTTGGAAACAAGCTGTGACTTACGCGCAATCAAACTAATGAAAAGAATTATTTTTGGTTTATTTTTCTTAACACTTCTCTTGGGATCATGGGCCCACGCCGATGAAGTCGTCCAGTTTGCGTTTCGAGGGGACGCGCCTGCTTCGGTTAAACTCGCGCTCCTTGAAAAGGAAGAAGGAAAAATTTATTCCGTGGTTGATGGAGAAGTAAGAGAGGAATTTCACGATGTCCGTCCGGGAGACTTGGATGACCTCAGCATCACCGCGCAACAAGTGATAAGGGCCAAGGGAAACCCCGCCTCTGATGTCATCGTCACCATGAAACTCCGGTCGGACAACAAGGCGTTGAAGATACAGGAAATTTTAAATTTCGCTAAACCCATCGTTGAAAACGAATTGGCGATGTTGCTTGAAAAAACCAAGCAACCCCAATATTCGGAAGAAATCAACCAACGGCAAACGACCGTTTACCGGAATGAAAAAATGGGTATTGAGTTTAAATATCCGGCTGATTTTAAACTGAATGAAGACAAGCTGGACGGTGGCCGGCATAGGAAGATCAGCCTCTACAGTTCACTAGAAGCAGAATTCCCTTGTTTCACGATTTCCTCGATGGATAAACAACATTTTCAATACAACTCAAAAGCCCTGAACAATTGGTATTGGTACGAGGAAAAGACAAACGAGTGGGTCCCGCTGGACCATGACAAAGATAAAATGGTCCCGGCCAAGGACCGGCAGAAAATAACGGAGACACCGTTTAAAAAATATATCGGAGATAAAATACCCGTGTATGTCGATTTAAATAACATGAGCGACGTCTATGAAGCTGACATTATTTTGACCAATAAAAATTTCGCGCTTTTAATCGCGCGATCTTATGACAGCCCCAAAAACATGCGCTATAGAGAAATAAACGAAGACATTGCCCAATCAATAAAACTAATCGGCGGACTCAAACCCGTCGAAGCAAAATAAAATTTAGCCGATGAACCCAATTGAACGGGCTCGTTTCTTGACTGGATTAACAAGTTTCCGTATGGTTTTAAATAACGAACGGATCTTCTCGTCGTGAAGACCAACAACGAATTCCAATTGATTCAATTGATGAAGAAGGTCTTTATGGGACATGGCCTGTTCGCGAAGCTCAACAAATGCTTGCACAATATAGACGCTCGTTTTGTTTGCCAGATCGGTGTTTAATACCGTGGCTGCCATTAAGGTCCCATGTTCCGTAAAAGCGTAGGGTAGGACTGGAGAGAATTTTAGGGATTTAAGGTGGTCGCAAATTGCGACCACCTCCTGCTTCTCCTCAGTGTTTAATTGAAAGAGAAAACCTTCTGGGAACCGTTTTTGATTTCGTTTGACTTGTTCATTAAGGCGTTTAGTCGATGTGCCGTAAAGCCTTGCTAAATCAGCATCCAGGATAACCCTTTTTTCTCTAATAAGAAGTATGCGCGAGCGAATTGTTTCAACAGGTATGATGTGCATTAAATCCTCCAATAGGAGGGGGTAAGTGTGTTAAGAAGGGAATCAACAAATAGCATATTGATAAATAAATCTCCACTCGATGTGATGCACGAAGAATGTGGCGTGGCCGGCGTGTTTGGGTTGGCGGAGTCGGCGCGGCTTACTTATTTGATGCTTTATTCGCTTCAACACCGGGGACAAGAAGCGGCCGGTATCACCAGCTCGAATGGCGCGGGTCTTCATATGAAGCATACGCTGGGACTTGTTTTGGATGGATTTGATAAACAGAGTCTTGATGGGCTGGTGGGAAATCATTCCATTGGACATGTCCGATATTCAACAGCGGGGGGATCTGGAATCCACAACGCTCAACCCATTCTGGCAGGAACCAACAACGGCACCTTGGCCGTGGCGCACAATGGAAATCTGACGAACGCACTCGAATTGCGTCAGGAATTAAAAGAACAAGGCACCATTTTCCAGACCACCTCGGACACTGAAATCGTCCTTCACTTGTTCGCTAAATCTCATGCAAACGGCTTTGTTAAAGCCCTATTGGACGCGATGAGAAAGATCGCCGGTGCTTACAGCTTCTTGTTCATTACAAAAAAGGGAATCATCGCGGCCCGCGATCCGCATGGAGTCCGCCCTCTTTGCTTAGGAAAACTGGGAAAAGCCTGGGTGGTGGCCTCTGAAACCTGCGCTTTTGACATTATCGGCGCCCGATACATCCGTGATGTGGAACCGGGAGAAGTCGTCGACATCACGTCCAAGGGACTTCAGTCCTACTGGATTGGCAAAGCCAAACACAAAGCGATGTGCGTGTTTGAATACGTTTATTTTTCAAGACCGGACAGCCGCATCTTTGGAAAAAACGTCTATGAAACACGGCGCGAAATGGGTCGCCAGCTCGCTCGTGAGGCGCCTCCCCCCGTCGGGACAGACATGGTCATTCCGATCCCTGATTCCGCCTCGGTGGCAGCCATGGGCTATGCCGAAGAATCGGGAATTCGCTACGACATGGGCCTGGTTCGCAGCCATTATGTGGGCCGGACGTTCATTGAACCCCGCCAGTCCATCCGGGACTTTGGGGCGAAGATTAAGTACAATGCCGTCGCAGAGGCTCTCGTAAAGAAATCGATCGTTCTCGTCGATGATTCAATCGTGCGGGGCACCACAAGCCGCAAATTGGTCCGCATGCTCAAGCGAGTTGGCGTCCGCGAGGTCCACATGAGAATTAGCTCTCCTCCTATCATTGACTCCTGTTTTTACGGCATCGACACGCCGTCCCGCAAAGAATTGATAGCCAATAAAATGTCGATTGAAAAAATGAGGACCTATTTGGGCGTCGACAGCCTCAACTTCCTTTCCGAAGAAGGCATGCTCAAAGCCACCAAAATGCCCTCCAAAGATTTCTGCACCGCCTGTTTCTCAGGCAAATACCCCATTCCCGTTGAAGAAAAACAAAGGAAGGCATAGTAGGTGTCATGAATAAAGACAAAGTCCTGGTCATCGGTGGTGGAGGAAGAGAGCATGCGATTGCGCGCGCTTTGACCAACAGCGCCCATGTGGGGCAAATTTTCTGCGCGCCCGGCAATGCTGGCATGATGAATGTGGGGGAGACTGTAGACCTCAAAGTTTCTGATAATA
>CAZJOE010000244.1:0-3910 GCA_964547555.1 uncultured Elusimicrobia bacterium
ATAAATAGAGGCGCTGGTGGCCGGTCCATTGTCTCCTGAATATCCAGGGGTGCCATTTCCCGCTACGGTGGTGATAATTCCAGTTGTTTTGTCCACGCGTCGGATCCGATTATTGATCATATCGGCTATAAAAAGATTCCCCGCTTTGTCAGTAAAAACCGCCCTTGGAGACCAAAGGCTTGCGCTGGTGGCCGGCCCGCCGTCTCCTGAATATTCACGCCCTCCATTCCCCGCCACGGTTGTGATAATTCCTGTCCCCTGATCCACCCGGCGAATATGATTGTACGCAGTGTCCGCGATAAAGAGGTTTCCCGCCGTGTCGGTAAAACAGTCGGTGGGAAAATTAAGACTTCCACTGGCGGCCAGGACGAGATCTGAATATCCCGGCGTTCCATTTCCTGCAATGGTGACGATGACCCCTGATGAAGCAGTCCATCCTAAACTGCTCACCCCCCAGATCAGACAAATGGAAAGGCCGATATTTTTTAAAGATGATTTCATTGATGTGTCCTCCAAAGATTTTTAAAAAGGCAAAATAATTTTCTGTCCTGCTTCAAGAGTGGTTGATTGACCTGATAAATGCTCATTCGAATGATAAATCGACATTCCCAAATCTTTATTTCCGTACACGCGCTCGGCGATCGTTTCCCAGGTGTCTCCGTCCTTCACAATATAGACGCGAGACTCCGTGACGGGCTGTTTCAATTCTGGGACAACTAGGACGGCGGAGTCAGCTTGAAAGAAGGGGGAAGGTTCCGGCGGTTTTTGGGAAATCTTTTCCATTCGGGGCGAGTTCAATCTCGTGGACAGACTGATCATGTGCATCGATTCGAGCTGATTCACCATGCCGAACGAATAGTCAAAAGAGAAACCGGAAATAAATATACCGGATCCAACAGAAAACTGATCCTGCCCTTTCTTTCCGTTGTATCCGGCTCGAAATGCCAGCGGGCCCCATTGTTTTTCTATTCCGAGACCGGGATAAATACGGGAATCATTCAAATCATAAATGCCATCCATCATGAACCGAGCCGCCGATCGGCCGGGAACGAGCAGAAAGGCAATGCCGGTGCGCATGAGGCGAGGCAACTCATCGCCTTCTTTTTTATAGGCCAATTTGGTGCCGATATTCTGGGCGGCGGAACCGAAACGGAGCCGAGAATTTAAGGGAAGCTGGAATCCGGCGTCGACCGCATAGGCTGTGGCCGTTTCTTCTTCGACAAGCTGGGAAGATAAATATTTCCCCGTTATTCCCACATCAAGGCTTTCGAAATGAGTGGAATATCCCAATCCAACCACCACATCTCTCTGAACGGTGACGGAGCGCCGCGAAACCCCATCGAACAAATCGATTTTCCCCCCATCAAAATACCCAACCGAAAGGCCGAGGCTGCTGTCTTTGATGGGTGAACCAATCATAAATCGGCCATAGGAATCATCGGCCATGCCGGTTCGATAGAAAAAGGAAGCTTGACCACTTTTTAAAGATTGTAAGGAGGCGGGGTTGTATCCAAAACCGGAAATGTCATCTTCGCAGGCCGAAAAAGCTTCACCCAATGCCATGGGTCGGGCGCCCGGAGCTTCCATCAGTGTCATCGCACCGGATGTTCCAGGACCCCCTGCATAAATAGGAATGAGAATTGTAGATGCCATTACAAAAAAAACCCACTGGTCAATAATTCTCATTTTTATTTCCCGAAGCTTGAGGGATAAAGTTCGCCCTCATTGATTTCAGGGAGTAAGACACAGGAAAGGCGCAACAGGTTACAGCAGAAAGACGATTTTTGGGACTGGAGGTTAAACAGGGGTCAAGTCTCCAGTATTCAGTTTATGTTGCCCCACTTTTTCATCCAATACTGGATACTGGAGATTTGACCCCATCAACCCGAGTCTCGATAGTGATGTCTGTAGTTGATCTTCCGTAATTGTTCCCTCTCCAACCAGAATTTGTCCCAACGGGGTCTTTGTCTTAAGCTGCGCTTTGAGGGCAAGAACCAATTCGTTGGAAGTAATGGCGGAGCTTTCAATCAACACGTCGCCGAGACGCATTTGGAAGGCACGGAGTTGATTGACGGAAGGAAAATGATTGGTGGTTTTCGCCCAGGGAACCGGCTCGTTTTTTAAATCCGACTTGATAAAAAGTGAGAACGCACGCAGAAACGCGTGGATGTTGATGATGTTCAGATAAAAAGTGATGGGAACACTGAGGAGCGCGGGACCGAATCCATATATCCTCCAAACGGCAATGGCACGCTGAAGAAACCGGTGGATCATCATGGCGGTAACGAGAAAAACCAGGGTCTGATCCAAGGGTTGAAGCGCCGGAACAATGGCATGACCCGTCCACCAAAATGAGACCTGATAAAAAATCCCATAGGCGAGGAGGGCGTAACCGGCCATGAGGAGAAGATACCCGAGAGGAGCCTTTCGGTCCCGCAGCAAACTATAACGTGTCGCTTTATTGCCCGACCAGCCGGTGGCTTTCCATTCCTGAAGAGCAATTCCCAGAACCCAACGGCTCTTCTGCCGAATGGCGTTGGAATACGTTGTTGGAAAAAGGGCCCGGGTGGCGATCCACTCCTTGGTCTCCGTCGGAACCGGCGAACCGAACCAGAAGAACCGCGGGCGGCTTATTAAACGTTTCACCGATTGCTGGACAAAAATCCCAGTCAATCCGTGCCGATTAAGATCGAGTGAAAATGCATAATCTTCAGTAAGGGTTTCAGGATTGAATAACATTTCATTGTCATGGTGAAGAATGTCGATGGCTCGCTTTGAGAAGGCCGTCCCCACACCGGCGGAAGGAACAAAACCTCCCATCCAGTCCCGGCCGATCATGTCTTTGGTGTGATTCTCAGCAAATTCACTCGCATAGGTCCACGGCGTGAAGGACGAAAGCTTGACCTGGATCGGAAAGACGGGAACTTGGACCATATCTTTGACCGGCAGCAGATAATTGAACAGCTTAAAAGAAAGAGGGTGAATGACATCTTCGGCGTCGTGTATGACGAAAATATCAAAGACAACTCCCATCTTCTGCTCATATTCCCGGATGCCGGCATAAATCGCGTTTAAATTCTGGGCCTTGGTCGTCGGGCCGGCGATGGGACCCACGACTTCGTGGATCCGGGAGCTTTTCTTGAGACTGGGAGTAAGGGCTTCCCTTGTCGCGACATCGTTGGGATAAACACCAATGAAAACATCATAGTTCTCGTATTGGAGCCTGTTCATCGTGTTGGAAAGCATACCACCAAGAACATTGTTTTCCTGCCAGCAGGGGATCATGAGCGCGACGCGCTGCTCAGAGCGCGCGTTCAATGTTTCCAGCCTGAGCGGAGGCATGCGGCGATAGACCACCATGCGATAGGCCATTCTCAACCAATAATAAACGTCCATAAGAAAGTCGTCCATTCCATAAATGAGGAGGGCGACCGCGGTGCACAAAAAGACGATTTGAAGTAATTCCATAATTTAGAATCTCACCATGCCGACCAATTCCCATCGTTGATCGGTGTAAGCACCCTTGTTCGGGTTGGGCATGCTAGTGGAAACGCCCAGATAAGAGCCGCGAACAACGGTGTAACGAACAAAGAGCGGAAAGGCCCGATCCGGCGTGAGCGTTGCTCCAACACCCCATTCGCTCACGTTGTTGAAATAATCCTTGTTGGAGTCCATCGATCCACCCAAATAAATGAAGCCGTCCAAAGCCGCCCGGTTTTTCTCAATAAGGCGCCGGCCTTCCCTCCATTGCAGATATCCAATCCAGTTGTGATCGTAACGGGAATAAAAGCTGACATCCGAGTAGAGCGAAGCGGAACGTGTGAAGGGAAAACGCCAGCTCCCGGCGCAATTCGCGGGCGGCGTCCACTGATCGAAATAGGAGAGGCCGGAACGAAAGTCGTCCCGCCAG
>CAZJOE010000245.1:0-3906 GCA_964547555.1 uncultured Elusimicrobia bacterium
GGTGGTGGGCGCCGGTTATTCGATTTTTGGCGGAAACTTGGTGTTGGGTTTAGACATGATTCAACCCAACGACAATTCCTCTTATATGGCGCTTGGCGGCGAATATAAAGTGTTCGATATTCTTCGTATTCGCGCCGGTTACAACGGCAAATCTGATTTCATCGGCAGTAACTTCACTTACGGAATGGGCCTGCGCTTTAATCAATGGAACTTGGATTACGCGTTTGTTCCTTATGGCGATTTGGGCAGCACCAATCGCGTTTCTGTCGGCATTCGCTTTGGCCGCGCTCTGGAAGTGAAAGATGCGGGCGACCAAGTTGAAATGGCTTTCCGCAAAGCCCAGAGCTTGAACAATTCCGGAAAAGGCGTCGAAGCGTACGCCACGCTGAGCGACCTCTTGTTGATCGCCCCGTGGCACAAACCGTCCGTCGATCTTCGCGCCCGCATTGAGAAACAATTCAACGAGATGTCGGCTTCCAAAGACAAGTCTCAAATGGACGCCCAAATCGCCGATGCCTTCACCGGCGCCAAAGCATCATTTGACCGCGACGAATTGGTCGACGCCAAGAAAGGCTTTGAAACCATTCTCCACCTGCAACCGGGCCACATTGGATCCACTATCTATCTCGAGCGGATCCAAAACCGTTACGCGAGCTTGGCCCAAGAATCCTTCAAAGAAGGGATGGCCTACTACGCGGCCGGCGACTACACGAAAGCCAAATTGGCCTTTGAGAAAACGCTGACCATTGACCCCTGGCATGCCGACGCCAAATCACAGTTGGCCACCACACAGCAAATGATCGAAGATTCTTCCCGTCGCGAACAGGAAATGAAACGATTGGCCTCGGCCTCGGACGCTTACCGGGAAGGCTTGGCGGCGTTCCAGAAGAACGATTATGAAACCGCGCTCAAGAAATTTGAAGAAGTCGAAGACCTGTCGCCGGAATACGAAGAAGTGGGACGTTATCTGACGGTGACCAAGCAGTCTTTGGGCAGCGTGCTCTTTGAGCAATCGCAAGTCCACATGGACAATGGCCAATATGACGAAGCGGTCACGAAATTGCAACGCGCTCTGGAACTGACTCCGGAAGACGGCCGCGTGAAACCCGCGCTCGACATCTCGATCCGCGAACGGGACACAAAGAATTCGGAAGAATCGAAGCGGCTTTATCAACAAGGTTTGGAAGCTTACCTCGGTGGCGACACCAAGAAAGCTGAGAAGAATTGGAAACGGGCGCTCGAACTGGATCCGACGAACGACGATGCTTTGAAAGCCATCACCAAGCTCGAAGAACAAAAAGCCCATGAAAACCCTAACAAAGATCAGCAATAACAATTTAGAAGTCCCCACGCTCAAACTCGTCATCCCCGCGAAGGCGGGAATCCAGGCCTGGATCCCCGCCTTCGCGGGGATGACGATTCTCTGTTTCCTTTCCGTTTCTTCCGCGTCTAAAGTAGAAACTCACACGCCTGAGGACGCCATCCTCGCCAAAGGATTTGCCGCCTACATGGACGGCAAAGACAAAAGGGCCCTTTCCTATTTTGAAGAAGTTATTCGGATCAATCCCAAAAACACGGCCGCTCAAAAAGGGTTAGAAAAAGTAAAAGTCCGTCTCAAAAAACAAGGCAGCGTGGAAAAGGCCAAAGCCAAACGATTGGCCGACGCCAAAATAAAAGAAGGCCGCGAATTTTTAAAAACAGGAGACATCGTGGGGGCCATCGATTCCTTCCATGTGGCCCAAGACGCGGTGCCCTCCTATTCCAAAGTCATCTCCGAATTAAAAGCCATCAAAGTAAAAATGACCAAAGACGCGAACCGGAAGAAATTGAACCTGGCGTCCTGGTCTTTTTCACGCGGTGTGTTGGCTTATTTGGACCGCGACTGGTCGCGCGCGTATCGGATTTGGTCGGAACGCAGCCGCATGGAGCCCAAGAATTTACCGCTCGCCAACGCGACGGCACGGGCTGAAAAGAATTTTCAAAACATGATGGTGACCGAGCGTGAAGAGTTTTTCCGCCGGGGCGCCCGCGCTTTTTACGAGCAGGGCCTTTATAAGGACGCCAAGAACTCTTGGGAACAAGTGCTGCTGCTTAAAGATGAAGACATGGAAGCGTTGGAGGGGAAAGCTCGCACCGAGCAGGCGATTTTACTCGCTGAAGGAAAAGGACGCGACAACCGTGTGCATGATCTTTTAGAACAGGGTCTTGAGTTCTATTCCAATCAAAACTGGCGCCGCGCTCTTGAATCTTTCACCGAACTTTCAAAGATTGATCCTGACTTTACAACTGCCAAAGATTACATTGTTAAGCTCAATGAAAAATTAAGCGCGGTGGGTTATTCGCCGACGGGAGTGCCTTCGGGACGCAGCTGGAAACCGGACCAGGCTTCCAATCAGGGCGGCAGCAGTGTTCAGGTATCTGACAAACAGGAAAATTTCGGCCAAAGCAAACAAGAGTTGGAGTCTCAATTGAAACGGGATCCGACGAATATTCGAATTCAGCAGGAATTGGATAAGGTGACTAAGAATCAAGCCGATGAAAGCGACCGTATTTACAAAGACGGCCTCATCGCTTACTCTCAAGGCAACAGAGGGATGGCCATTCAATATTGGAAACAAGTGCTGGTGATTGATCCCGACCATAAAAAAGCCGCGGCCGCTTTGAATAAAGCGCGTGCCGAAGAGGAACGGGAAGAAACCGAGCCGGGAGTCGCGCAATGAAAAAATTTCTAATAACTCTTGTCTCTTTTTGTGGGCTACCGTTGATGATCTATGCGGAAGATGTCGCTGTTTCAACTCCAGTAGCTGAGCCCATTGTTGAAGTGTCGACGCCTATTGCCCCGCCTGAGGTTGAAATTTCAACTCCCGTTGTCCCTGTCGTGTCCGATCCGATAATTTCCGTGACGTCCGCTCCCGCCCGGACTGAAATTATTCCTAACTATTCTGTTTCCGTTTCGACTGAAAAAATCCTCATTGAAAAAGTAACCGTGGACGATTCCGGTAGCCGCGTGCTGGTTCTTATTCAAACTTCCAAACCCGTGCAGGCCTTCGTGTTCGAGCGGAAAGATCCTGCTTCTTTGTACGTGCAATTCATTACGAGTGGCGTGTATGCGACCCAATCGCCCATTCAAGTTGTGGGGACCGATCCGTTGGTTGAAATTCGCTATGGGTATAAAAATTTCAAAGAGGCCGCTTCTGTTAAAGAGGGAGAAAGTAATCCCGTCCTCATCGATTATTTGGAGTTAAAGTTGAGCCGGTCCGTTTTTTATCACGTGCAACAAGAAGGCTGGGTGGTGGTCGTTGGGTTGGACCGCACCACGGCTAAAGTAGAAGTACCCGATCTTGACTTTAGATTTGAACCCGCTAAGTATGAAGGCGCCGCGAACTTACCGGAAAATCCCAATGATGATGATTTTATTCAAACCGCGCTTTCCAACAGCCGTCTCTTGACCGTCGCTCGGGATGAAGCGGAATTATCCAAGTTCCGCGTGATCGAAGCCAATCGTTCTCTGTATCCGGCCGTCAAAGGCCGGGTCAGCGCGGTGCGCGGCACGGAAAACAATCCGCTTCCCAGCGCTCAATTTGAGGGGTTCGAAGGAACTTCATTTAAACGGGACGAATATGGCGTTGAAGTGACACAGCCTATTTATCAATCGGGTCGTTTGTGGGGCGCGTACCGGCAGGCCAAACTCAATCGTCAAATGGCTTTGGAGAACGTTCGTAAGCAGGCGCAAGATCTCACCTACGAAGTCAAAAAAGCCTATGTCACTTTGATGAAAAACCAATCGACGTTGCGGGTCAGACGGGAATTGGTGGCGCAAGGTGAGATTGTAAAGAACATGGTTTTCCAAAAACAGAAATTGGATTTGACGTCACGCGCCGAAGTTTTAAACGTCAACGCTCAAGC
>CAZJOE010000246.1:0-3904 GCA_964547555.1 uncultured Elusimicrobia bacterium
CTGTTTTTTGGAAACACGTTTGGAAGCGACCTTATTTTTGACACGCCCCTGGCTCGCATTTCCACGAAAGAGTAATAGCGAAATCGCAAACAGCGTCACAGATGCATAAGCAAACCAGATATTCCCGCTAAGCCACGCTAAGCCGAAAAGAAATAAACCAGGCGGGGTTAAAAGCGAGGACATCTTGAAACCGGTTTTTACGTGCTTGTTTCCCTTTTGCACGGAATCTAAAAATTGGACTTCATGCGTATGCGATTGATACGTTCCGAATCCATTGGTGGTGTAATGACCCAAGAACAATTTCTCCCCCTTGAACAACTGATCAAGCGACGATTTCTCGCGGGCGAAAATTGAAAGGTAATCGGAGCCGGAACCAGAATCGACTTTGGTGATCTTCGGAGAGACGACGACATAGGACTTTTTCTGCGACTTAAGGAGAGAAGCGATTTCGGTGGTGTGGAAACCTCCCGTGACCAGCACGCGAGACGCATTCAGCGGCTTGTCGATGCCGTAAATGTTTTCGACCATTTTGCGGCTGCGGATGTCGGCTTGGATGTAAAAATCTTCAAATACTTTTAATCCGTCATTCCCGCGCAGGCGGGAATCCAGGTCGTAAACCCTTTTTTGAAAAATGTTTAAAGCCTGGATTCCCGCCTGCGCGGGAATGACGGACGATAGCTTTCTGTATCGTTTCCACTCGTTTGGAGTTAGAGAGAAATCTATAAGCTTTTGAGCCAAAGTTAAAAACTCACCGCGATCGGCCAATTGTTTTTCTTCGAGAGTCTTGGCCAGCATCGAAAGAAGGGCTCGTTCCATTTTGTCGACGCCTTGGAACAACGCTTCGGCTTTGATGCCATCCGAGAGAAGGATGTAGCGGACGTAGTTGTCGAAAGCTGGCTTCTTCTTAAGCGAAACACCTTTGGCTTCGCATAACTCCTTTAAATTCCGGTAGTAATCGCCGAACCCCAGCCGGCCCATCCGATACGCCATGCTTTGAGATAAAAGCTCCGCCATTTCGTCTTTGCCGAGTACGTTCGCCAAGCTGGCGAGCACATCGCGCCGTTCGATGTCGACTTGAGTGAAATTAAGGGCCGATTCCATATCGGCCGCTTCGATGAAACGTTCCACCATGAAATCGGGTTCCGCTTTTAACCGAGCCAACTGTTTTACATAGGCGCTCAAGCCGGATTGACCCTTGTGGTAAGCGGTTCTTAAATTATCGAAGGCTTTCAGCTCCGGCGAAAAAGTATCTCCTTTTTGAGCTTGAAGGTTTTTCTCCAAGGTTTTTAATTTTTCAAGCGTATCTGCCTTGATACGTGCCGAAGTGATATAGGAACGAACATTGGACTTATAGGATTTCAGGTCATCCACACCGATAAACAACGGGGGCGCGATCGGGCTGGTGACGGCCGCATAAGACGGAGCGGCCATCCAGTTTTTGGAGAGAAATTCGTCGGCGGTTTTTTGAACTGCAGCCTTATCCTCAAGAGAACGGATCCGGCTGAAATCGAATTTGGAAAACGCGGCTTCGATTCCTACCACCTCCACTTTTTTCTGATCGAACAACCCTTGGAGCATCGCCGCAATGTTAATTTGCGCTTCTTGGTTTAAATGGACGTCTTGAATAAGAACGACCGGAGGAACATTGGAACGTCCTGAATCATACGCATCTTGAACGGTTCCATGATTAGACGAAAACGAATTAAGAAATGTTTGGAAGTGTTGGGAAACGCCGGAGATTTTTCTTTTCGGCGCAGGGGCCCATTTCGGAGATGAGGAAAAAGAGGAATTAAGAGAAGGAAGTTGCGACGCCGGAAGCGACGCCACTTGCGTCTCAAGCGCTTTTCGCCTCTCGTTCCAAATATTGGTTTCCGGCAGCGCGCCAAAAGCAATGTTGGTTGACAAAACATTCAACAAAACAAGAATGAAAGTCTTTTGGAAAGGGATGGGTTTAAGCACCCTAGAAGCTTAAAAAAGTAGGGTTAAGATCGCCTTAAAACCAAGTAAATTTCTAGTAAATTCTTCCCCAACTTAGCCTCAAAAGATGCATTAAATTGCGCCTATTAAGTGAAAAATCTCCCTTCTAAGCCCTCGAAATACAAAAATAGTTGATTCCCATCAATTTTACAGAATCCCACTCTAGACATGATGGCGCATAGGCCGTTTAAACATGTGGATACTGTGGATAACTCTGTGGATTAATGGGGTGATACGGCCATTACTCATATTGACATGCTGTAATATATAAATCACAATCAGGAAAATTTATTGCGGAGACTACAAATGAGGAAAAAACTTACTAACTTTGAAATCGATTTATTACAGCGTTTAAAAGACCCTGAGTTTGCCATCGGCATTTTAAACGAGGCTTTGAAGGAAGAAGACAAGAGAGTTTTCTTAGTCGTATTAAGGGATGTGGTAGAAGCGCATGGAGGCATGGCCAAGCTTGCGAAACTGATGAAAATTAGTCGTGAACATATTTATCGGATGCTTTCTGCAAAGGGCAATCCCGAGTTCCAAACTCTGCAACTCTTATTCAATGCTCTTGGATTTAAAATCACTCTTGAGTCAAATTCCAAGCTGAAAAAAGCAGCCTAAACCAGCGACCGGTAAACCGCTTCGGTTTGAGTAATTGTGTTTTGAATGTCGAAGTGTTGGGCTTTTGAGAAAGCTTGGTCGGTTAGTTCGCGACTTTGGTCTCTTCCTTGAATAGCTTTGGACAAAGAGTTGGCTAATGATTCAGGGTTTCCCACTTCGGCAAGGTAGCCTGTGACCCCGTCTTCAATCATTTCTGGAATGCCGCCCGCATTTGTGGCCACCACGGGAATTCGTAACGCCATGGCGTCTAAGATTGACGTTCCCAACCCTTCCTCTCTGGAAGAAAGGCAAAAAACATCAAACCCGGCGATCCACAGAAGGGGATCTTTTTGAAAGCCTAAGAAATGAACCGACGATTCAATCTTCAGCCACTTCACCAAGTCCTCCAATTCTTTACGAAGTTTCCCCTCCCCAATCATCACGACATGAACTTTCGGGTGTTTGTATAAAAGAAGGGCAATCGCTTTAAGAAAAGTCGCCTGATCTTTATGGGGAGCGAAGGCCGCTACTTGCCCGACCACAATCGCATTATTTGGAACACCCATCTGAGAACAGGTGGCTTTTCCAACTGAAGGGAACCTAGAAAAATCCACTCCGCTCGGAACCAGCGTCAGCTTCTTTTCAGGGATCCCATCTTCCAAAAGAATCTCACGGACTCTCTTTGAAATCGCGATAATTTTGGTGGCTCGTTTGTATTTCCAGCGGGAGAAAATATTCTTGGAGAGATGAAAGTCGACCCGTCTTGTCACGACGACCGGGATGGAAGTTCCCAAGGTGGAAAATGCGGCCAGGGCTGTCGCATGGGACGTGTGCGCGTGAACGACATCAATTTTTTCTCTTTTTAATTTGCGGTTAAGAAAGTGGGCGGCGATAAAATCCCACTCGCCGAAAGGACGCACTTCATAAACAGGGAAGGAAGAAGCTTTTAGTTTTTCACTTAGCGCGCCGTGAGACCGCACCACACCTAAATTGTAATGTCCGAATTTTTCCGAAAGGCCTTTTATCAGAGAGAAAACTTGATTCTCACCGCCGCGCCACGTTCGTTCGGTGTTGAGGTGGGCGATTCTAAGAGCGCGGCCGCTCATATCTTTTTTTATTCTGTTCGATGGCCCATGAATAAAGCTGAAGGGTCTTGTCTAAAAATTGTGCGGGAGAATATTTGGAATGGACCGCTGTTAATGCGTTTTTCCCCCACGTTCGGCACAATTTGGGATCACGGACCAATCGTTGAATGGCTTCACCCAAAGCAAAAGAATCTCCGGGCGCGATAAGAAGGCCTGTTTCTTCCGGCTCAATCAATTCCGGC
>CAZJOE010000247.1:0-3902 GCA_964547555.1 uncultured Elusimicrobia bacterium
CGAAAGCGATCGAGAAAACCTTCATCAAACTTGATTGGTACACCTTCAAGTTAAGCGAGGATCAATCGGCGCCCGGCACCCCGGTGATGGATGATCTCGGAAGCGAAATCGATCTGACCTTGGGTTATGCTCACTCCGACAACGTCGCTATTGAAGGCGGATACGCCATGCTCTCACCGGATGATGGTCTCACCGGTGGCGCAGGAGCTCCAGACGAAGACATCACGAAGCTCTTTGCCCGTCTCAAAGTGAAATGGGGCGGAGAAGCGAAGTAATCTAGCTTCAAAACCAGTTTCAATAAAAGCCCTCCGTCAGAAATGACGGAGGGCTTTTTATTTATATCGACGGAAAAATATTTTTGTTGACACCACCAAACGGACTCTGATATACATACACGCAGTTGTCGCCACGATGCGCGGCACGGAAGTATGATGGCAATGAAGCCTTCTTAAGAGAGAGTTCTTAAGGAGGCTTTTTTATTCACCCTGAGCGAAGTCGAAGGGTTTTGCCACTGCCGCCACGAGGAGGTTTTTATAAGGCCAGGTCGCCTTCTAGGGTTTTCCGGGAAGGTTTTTTTATGCCTGAAAACTTTTAAAAACCATGACAACTAAAAAAATTAAACAGGAGGAAGTTATGATCAAGTTAAGAAGGGGAATGTTCAGATTTTTAGCAGCACTCCCATTACTGGGATTGACAGCGGGAGCTAGTTTCGCCGAAGGACCAACCGTGAGTGGATATGTTGACACCAACTGGAGTCAAAACACATCTATGCCGGCCGACAAAACAACAACGTTGCGCAGCTATGACAATCCAGACGGCAACATCAACAACAATGCCCACGTGGCCATCACTGGAAGCTTGGGTGAACAAGCCGCCTATGTTGTTGAAATAGACGCAGGTCACGAAGCTGTGATCACCTCTGCCGGCGCTGAATTTGACATTCAAGAAGCCTATCTCACGTATGTTTCCGCTTCAAAACTGGGAATCAAAGTGGGTAAATTCGCGACCTTCCAGGGGATCGAAGTTCTCGAAGGTCCAATGAATCCGACCATCACGAGAGGGTATCTCTATGGTATCGCCGAGTGCTTCACACACTCTGGTGGCGTTCTCACCTACGTAGCCGGCAAATTAGATTTTGCCGCAGGCGTTATCAATGGCATGGACGTTCCAAACGACAACAACGATTCCAAAACATTTGCTTGGAAAGTTGGATACAGCGGGGGAGATCCTTTGGCTCTTACGCTCTCCGGCTATCACGGCGCGGAACAATCTGAATCTGTTTTCACGAGCAGCCGAACCAATACAAGCGGGAACATCCGCACCAACATCGACGTGACTGGTATCACCAAGCTGATTCCCAAAGTTGATCTCTGGTTCCAAGCTCATTACGGCCAAGAAGAAATGGTTACTCGCTTTGATGAATTCGGGGTGGCCGGAACGGGTCTTGGAAAATGGAGTGGGTTTGGTATTCAGCCTGTCGTCAAAATCAGCGACAAATTCTCAGTCGGCGGCCGCGTTGAATATTTTGCCGATCCGGATGGAGCGAAAACCGCAACTGACGATTTCTCCAGCACCAACTTCACCGTGACTCCAGGCTATATGCTAACGGATAAAGTCGGAGTGAAAGCTGAATATCGTTACGACATGGCGAACAAGAAAGTCTTCGACGACGAGGATGGAACCCTGGAAGACACAGCGTCCTCGATTGGTCTTCAGTTCTACGCAATATTCTAATCAACTCTAAATATTTCTGAATCAGTTTTACTGATCCAGGAAAAAAGAAGGTCCTGCGCATCCTTCCCCCGGGCGCAGGGCCTTTCTTTTTTATTTCGTCTCTGTTACAATCCGTCACCAACTCTATGCGACAAAAAAATGTTTCCATGACCCTCAGAAGTTTGGCCGCCATCACGCTCCTCTCAGGCCCGCTTCATTCTTTACAGGCCGCCAATTTGTCCCTCGGTGCGGACTATCTGCTTCGCTCCGTGGCCACTGAAGAAAGACTGAACTATGTCAAAGATCAAAAATATTACGACTCGCGCCTTCAAGCCTATCTCACGACCGACTTAAGCAAAGATGTCGAAGCTTCTATCCGCGTTCAATCGATCTCACCCTGGGGATTAGAAGGCTCCTCCAACCCGCTGACAACTCGTTACCCCAATGCCAACGGCAATGTATGGGTGCAAAACGCCTATTTGAGACTCCCCAATATATGGAAGAACCGTATTATCCTCACGCTCGGCCGACAGCCCCTCCAATGGGGGGATGGTGCAATTCTCGCTGATGACGAGTTGGGATTTAATGCCCTTCGCGCCCAAATTAAGTCGCCTCTCCGTTTCCTCCCCATCGATGTCGATGTTTTCACCGCTAAGGTCACGGAAGGTCTCCGGGACCGGGGGGATACGGACTTACACGGGGTCAATATCGGTTTTAATAGAGAAGTTTTCCGGTGGGAAATCATGGGCCTCTGGGAAAACTCAAATTCAACCCAGACCTATCAATCAGGGGGATCCCTCACACCCGTCAACGTCGGTAAACAAAGCCGTCAAATATATGGAGTTCGGGCCAAAACAAATCTTAAAGATGCCTACCTGAAGGGCGAATTCTATCAGCAAAGTGGAAAAATAAAACCATTGGTAGCGGGAGATTCTGATATCAAGCTTGACGGTCAAGGTTATATCGTGGGGTTGGGGGGGAAAGCCACCAATCGGGTTGTGGGACGCTTCGGCGCTGTCGTGGAATATGCTCTTGGAGAGGGAGATGATCCTAAATCAACTGATAAGGATGAAGCTTTCCGCCCAACTTTCCAAAGCCGATGGTCCGGATTGGAGCGCAAGGGATACGGTAAATACTTTGCCGGCACATTTTCGGACGCCTATTCACCAACAAACCCATTTGGTCCGGCCTCCAGCGCCAATACCGGCTTGCCAGAAGGTTTATCGGGCATCCAAACCATCAAATTTGGCATCGACTCAACCCCATGGGCAGAATGGACCTTCTCCATTGATTTCTATCAATTTAAAGCGCAAAACGTTATCCGGGGCTCTAAAGATTTGGGCTCAGAAATCGATTATGGAATCGAATATCGATACTCTGGCCTGGTTACCTTTAAAGCTTACTTAGCCAGTTTCAAACCCGGCGAGGCCTTCAGCGCCTCGACCGTTTTGAACCCTGTCGAAACCAAACAAAGCGCCAACCTCACCACCATAGAAGCCGAAATCAAGTTCTAATCGCCACCGAAAAGCTGTCATCCCCGCGAAGGCGGGGATCCAGGCAGGAAGCTTAATTTTAAGAAACAGATTAGAGAACTGGATTCCCGCCTTCGCGGGAATGACACAACTTCCTGACAAGTTAACTAGCGGCTCTTTCACTTAAACTATACTTCCGATAATCTATGTTATGAGCTTCAAAAGCATATTTTTCCACTGGTTAACATATATAAATACTTTATCATCATAAGCATGTTAATAGATGACTATCAATACTAATACTAAGTAAAACAACAATTATTTTAAGTAATTTAATGTTAGCGTGTGTTGGCGCTTGTGACGGGGTCGAAATTTTGGGGAATTTTGAAAATGGAGACCTGAAAAGAGAGATTTCAGGGTATCTGGATACCCTAAATTTTGAAATTGATGAAGAGAGTTAAAACCAGGGAAGTGGTTGAAAGGTGAGACTGGAAGAAATGAGGGTTAATGAGGGTTACGGGAGTGGGTCTTTGGCAAGAATGCCAAAACCGATTAAGGCGTAGGCACCTATGATAAGAAGCGGAGATAAATTGCTGGCCCAATTCTGGCCGCGGGCGTCGGCGCGAGAAAGGACGAGAAAACCGATGAAGAGGATAAAAACGCCCGTTGCGATGATCTTCCACCCCCTTTTACTAACAAGAGCCGGTTGAGCGGGGG
>CAZJOE010000248.1:0-3899 GCA_964547555.1 uncultured Elusimicrobia bacterium
CTGGACTGCGGAGGGGTGGCCTTAAAGGATCCGATCAGTTTATGTACCACTGTTGAGTACGGCGATCCTTACGACATTATGGGCAGAAATAATTCAGCCCATTATAGTGTGGATCATCTGAAGCAAATTAATTGGATTTCAGACTCTGAAGTTCTATTGGTGACCCAGTCCGGCGATTATGAAATCGGTCCGATGGAAAGTGCGGCGTCTTCCAAAAAAGGCATAAAAATCCCCATCACGCCCGGATCCACAACAAATTTTTATTACCTGGAATACCGTCAACGCCTGGCCAAAGACGCCCTGATATCGGACAAGGTTTTAAACGGCGTTCTTCTTCGGGTCCGAGATTCTGCTGCGAGGACAAACATCGTTGACACGACCCCTTCAACCCGAGATTGGACCGATGCCGCTATCAACGTCGGGTCCTCCTTCACAACTCCTCAAGGCATTCGGATAACGCCGCTTTCCAATGATCCCACCAAAATTCGCGTTCGCGTGGAATTTGATGCGCAGCAAGATCCGGGAAGAATTGAGTTTGCCGCGGCCTCTTATCAAGTTAATGAAGCGTCTACCGCTGCTACGATATACGTGGGACGGTTCGGAGCGGCCTCCGGGGCGGTTTCGGTTTCCTATGCTTCGTCCAACGGCACGGCAGTTAGTGGCACAGACTACACGGTTCAATCGGGGGTTATCAACTTCGCCGATAACGAGGCGGGACTAAAACCCATTTCCATTCCCATTACCAACGATTCTGTTCTAGAAGCCATGGAAAACTTAACGGTAACCTTGTCCAATCCCACAGGGGGAAGCCAGCTCGGCAATTTAACCTCAACCACTATCTCCATTGTAGATGATGACTCCATCGGGACGATCAGATTTTCCGTGCCCTCCCTTACGATCAATGAAAATGTTTCTCCTGCGAGGATTAACGTCCTTCGTGAAAATGGCCGAAGAGGAGCCGTCGCTCTTGTCTATGAAACAAGAGATGGCTCGGCCCTGAGTGGATTGGATTATTCTTCGAGGGGGGGGCAATTGAATTTTCCGGATCAAAATGACTCGCCTCAATCCATATCAATTCCAATTTTAGACGATGCTCAAATTGAAGGAGATAAACAATTTACAGTAAACCTGAGAAGCGCGCCGGGAGACGCCAATGGAATCGATTTAAATTTTGTGGTTGTCATTAGAGACAATGATTCGCTTGGGACCTATTCAAACGATACCGCTTCTGTCGGATTCCAAAAATTTAAAAATGTCTTTAATCCCGGGAAAAACGAAGCTTTAAAGATCAAGTACACATTGTCCAGATCCGAGACCTTGAGAATTGTAAATTCAAAGGGCGAAAAAGTCTTTGAAAAGCATTTGGAACCGGCTTCTGGATTACAAGAAACTTTCTGGGATGGAAGGGTGAGCGGACAATCGGTGGCTTCTGGCGTGTATTTGCTGATGTTGGGGGATGAAAAAACTCGCGCGGTGGTGGTTAAATGACCTGGTTTTATTTTGACGGGACGGCTGAGAGTTGAGTGAGAAGATCGCCTCTGGAGTTGGGCGGCAGCAGGGTGATGTTGGCTTCTCCATCAATGATTTGCTGCGTTTCTAAAATTTCAAAAAGAGTTTCCGCGACTTCCTTATCTTTGGCGATCTTCTGAAGTTCGCCACCCACGATCTCAGACCGAATCGCCACGGCGCGAGCAAATTCCACGGCCGCCTCTTTCTCCGCTGTGCTGGAAATAATACTGACCTGATTGGCTCCATCCTGCCGAATAGCTGATGTTACCTGGCGAAGCCGGTTAACGACTTTTTCTTCGATTTGTTTGACCATTCCCACATCCCGGAAGTGAACTTTTCGGATATAAATTGAACCGACGTTGTATCCCCAATCTTTAGATTCTGGAGAAACTTCATCGCGAACCGTTTGGCTCATGCTATGGCGATTCTCGAGCATGTCGGCAAGTTTCATGTTGCTTAAGCAACGGACCGTCGCATTGCTGACATTGGCCTTCAAAGAGCCGCGGGGATCCAGGTTCTTGAATACATGCGCCACGGGATCGGTAATAACCATTTCATACCAAACGCCGATCCCCATGGGGGCCCCTTCTTCTGAGTTAACGGGGTTGCTTCTAATATATTCTTGATCCAGTCGAAAGTCGCGAACGTGGCACTCGCCGAGAAAATTGACGATGAGCGCTCCCCATCCCAGTTTGGGCCAAAGCAAATGAAAACCCGGTTCCTTAAGAACTCCCAGCACATTTCCAAAGAGCACATAGACCCGGGCTTCATTTTCTTCAACGATCGTATAAACACCAAACAGTTTCAAAACCCCCAGAATCAAAGGTTCAAGGACAAAGCAGGCCATGACAGCAAAAGGGATCAATACATAAAAAGGAAGGATCATTTTTGGGTCTCCACAATGATCTGCTTGGCTTCATTGAAAAGCTTCAACTTTATGTTTCTCAAATAGAGGCGCATGGTGTCCGGGCCATTCTTTTTAAGGGTGGCAAGTTGTTGGGCCAGCTGAGTGAGAAGCTGCACCTCGGCTTGAGCTTTCAACGTTTCGATTTCTACCGCTCTCTTTGACTGGACAATTTTTTGGTCTGCAGCGGCCTGTGACAAGCTGATTTCCGATGACACCTGATTGTGGGCGGTGTTGATAGCGGCCAAAGCGGATTCAACTTCGGCGGGGGGATCGATTTCGGTTATTAGGGCGGCATCCAAAGCAATTCCGTAACGGGCAACCGAGGTTCGGCATTCTTGTTCCATATGTCTATTTAATGAGCTGAGGTTTTTTCGCAAATCGTTAATGGAGATACCGGGAATATGGCTCGATCCCGCTCCGGGTAAGGAGGTGACGCCCGGAATGATTGCCGCCACAGGCGCCTCGAAATTTGAAATCCGTTCTCTGAGCACGGAGACAAAATATCCCATCACATGAGAAATGGGCCTTTTCACTCCAAATAAATAGGCATAAAGATTCTTTTCACTAATGGAATATCGAATTTGCCCTTTGAGGCCTGTGTTCAATTGGTCTTTGGTGACGGCTTCCAATACTTTCCCGCCTTGATTCGCCGAGTGAGTATCTGGATCGAAGGCAACACTAACCGTTTGCGTCGCGATTGAAACCTTATAAACCTTCTGCCAAGGAAATTTAAAATGAAGCCCCGGTTGGGTGACGCTGACCAGCGGATACGAGTAGCGATCTTTTTCATCGGGACGGAGGTTGGCGGAGACAGGATCATCCAGGGTGGTTTTGTTTCCAAACCGCGGTGCTCGCCCAAAAGTGGTTACGAGGACTCGTTCATTCTGATCAACGGTATAAAACCCTGAGATGAGGCATCTCAAGACAAACCAAATGATGGCACCGATGATGATAGCTGCGCTGATGGACATAGTTTAATAAGTAAATGGAAAATGGCGGAGTCGACGGGATTTGAACCCGCGGTCTCTGCCTTGACAGGGCAGCGTGTTAACCGGGCTACACCACGACTCCAACCTTCGCTGAAGCTACGGTTGGCAGGCCATCACCCTCCGAAGTTTTAACGAAGGAGGGATCCTACCAGAAGACCTCTCAAAAGACAAATCGGCCTTTTCTTTACCTCCCGATAGAAATTTGGTTTATTTCCTCGACAATTTATGGCCAACACCCCCAACGCTCCAACAATCTCTTTTAAACAGCACATCGTTTATATTTGCTCACGCTTTCTCGCTTATGGCCTTCCCGTCCTCTTTTTCTTGGTCACTTCGTCCTTTTATCTCAAGACCTATGATTCCGCCCAGGTCAAAATTACATTTACACAGATCGGTACCACGTTTCTCCTTTTTGTTTGGGTGGTCAAAATATTAATTGAAGGGCGTTCGCCATTTAAAAAAGGCGATTGGATCTATGTGGCTCCCTTTTTGGC
>CAZJOE010000249.1:0-3887 GCA_964547555.1 uncultured Elusimicrobia bacterium
CGACGATGGACCCGGCCACTCTCAGAAAGAAAAGTTTTGTTTCGATCGCCGCCGGTGTCAGGACCGAAAAGATCGAAAAGATGTTGGGAAAGGGCGTTTCAGTGGTGCGCGTTATGCCCAACACGCCGGCTTTATTGGGCGCTGGGATGAGTGGAATTGCTAAGGGAAAAAACGCCAGCGCGGCCCATTTAAAATTTGTCAGCAAGATTTTGTCGTCAGTAGGGAAAACGGCGGTGGTTTCGGAACGATTGATGGATGCCGTGACCGCCGTCTCTGGTTCAGGACCCGCGTATGTTTTTTATCTCGCGGAAGCGATGATGGCCCAAGCGAAAAAATTTGGATTTACGCCTAAAGAAGCGCGGCTGTTTGTTCATCAAACGGTGTATGGCGCAGGGCAGATGTTGAACACGAGACCGGAAACAGCGGAAGAATTGCGGCGGCAAGTCACCTCGCCCGGTGGAACGACGGAAGCGGCGCTCAAAGAATTTATGAAGAAAAAACTAGGTCATATCATCGGATCCGGCTTACAAAAAGCGGCGGCCCGTTCCCGGGAGCTTCAATGATTATTCGCGTGCGAGTGATTCCTGATGCCGCGCATTCCGAAGTCATGGGCCGGGTGGGTTCCATCGTCCGCGTGCGCGTATCGTCTCCGGCCGTGGATGGGAAAGCCAACCAAGATCTCACGGAATTTCTCGCCGAGTTCTTCGGCGTGAAAGAAAAATTTGTTTCCATACTTCGAGGAGAGAAAGGCAAGGAGAAGACCATTCAAGTGGAAGGCCGACCTGAGCATGAACTCGAAGAAATCATGGACGCGATTCCCTAACCTTATTACAGCGCAAGGAGCTAAAATGAAAAAATCAGAAGTGGATCCCATCGCCGAAGAACTTCCCTTGGATGGGCTTGTTCTGCAATGCAAAGTGGACAAATACAAATTGGCTTATTCCGCCATTCGTTGGGCCAAAGAGATCAAACAAAAAGAAAGCTTGCCTGAATTGGTGCAAACCTTGATCCCTCGCGCGCTCAAAGATATTTTGCTCGGCCGCGTCACCATCAAAGACATCGAAAAATTGCCCATCATCGTCAGAGTGTCGGCCGCCGCTCAAGCCGCTGCCGCTGCTGCGGCCCCCGCCCAGCCGACATTGACGTTGAATGTGGCTCCTGAAGATAAATTAGACGCTAAGCCCGCCGATAAAGAATAAGCATGAAACGGATTGTCTTAGGGATTTCGGGCAGCGTCGCGGCGGTCAAAGCGCCGGAGCTGGTTCGACTTTTCTTGGACAAAGGACACAAGGTCAATTGCCTTTTGACCGACAGCGCCCCGCAGTTTGTTTCTCCTCTGGTCCTTTCCACATTCTGTGGAGAGAAAGTTATTTCGAATCTTTTCGGGGAAGAAGCCTTCAAGATGCCTCATCTTGAATGGGCCAACAAAGCTGATGTTTTTGTGGTAGCACCCGCTTCCGCCACGGTGTTGGCCCGAATGGCTTATGGGACGGCTGAAGACATGGTTTCTCTTACCTATTTAAATGTGACCGCGCCTGTTTTGATTGCTCCGGCCATGCACAACACGATGTGGAATCATCCCGCCACGCAAGCCTCTGTTAAAATTTTAAAAGAACGCGGCGCGATTTTTGTCGGACCCACCAGCGGCCCTTTGGCCGATCAAACCAGCGCCGACGGACGAATGGCTGACCCCGAAGAAATCGTGCGGGCCGCAGAAAGCCTTCTTGGTAAAAAGAAATAAAACCATTCTGATCACCGCGGGTCCCACCCGCGAGCCCATGGATCCGGTGCGGTATCTGACCAATCCTTCTTCCGGCGAAATGGGAATCCAACTGGCTGAAGCGCTTCAAAAGAAAGGGGCCCACGTTATTTTAGTCTTGGGACCCACCTCGTTAAAGCCGTCTTCTCGAGTAAAATGCATTCCTGTTTCCACCGCCTTGGAAATGAATTCCGCCGTCCAAAAGAAAAGAGCTCGCGCTGATGTTTTTATCGCGACCGCCGCGGTGGGGGATTTTCGGTTCGATAAAGTCACTTCCAAAAAAATTAAGAAAGAGAATAAAAACAAAATCAAAGTGACCCTTATAAAAAACCCCGACATCTTGAAGGAAACCGGCGCCTGGAAGAAAAAGGGATCCCGAACAAGTCCCTTGTTGATTGGTTTTGCTCTCGAAACAACCGATCTAAAAAAGGCAACGGCACGGAAATTGAAAGAAAAGAATCTGGATCTTATTATCGGCAACTCTCCTGCCTCTTTCTCCAGTGGTTTAATCAAACCTTACTGGTTGGAACTAGGAAAGGCGGGGCGTTTTCTCGGACCCATGACAAAAAAATCTTTGGCTCAAAAAATTTCCAATTGGATCGGAACGCATGAATGATCTCATCCAATCTTTAAAAGCGCAGATCCAAGAAAATGATGGGGAACTCGCCTACTGGGGAGAACCGATTGTCGTTGCTCTATCGAAAGCGGAGCGTCTCGAGAAATTTCGAATAGAAACGATTGGGGATTGTAAAGAATGTCCTCTTTGGGAAACCCGCAAGAAAATTGTTTTTGGCGTGGGCAATCCCGAATCCAAAGTGATGTTTATCGGCGAGGGGCCGGGATTTGATGAAGACCGAATCGGCGAACCTTTTGTTGGAAAAGCAGGGCAGTTGCTCGATAAAATCATGGCGGCGATTGGTCTCAACCGGACCAATGTTTATATCGCCAACATCGTGAAGTGCCATCCGATGGTGGATCCCACGCAGCCGGAAAAAAGAGGGAACGACCGCCCTCCTCAACCTCCTGAAATCGAACAATGTTTTCCCTATCTCAAAGAACAAATTGCCATTATTCAGCCTTCTATTATTGTGGCTTTGGGAAGCACGTCGGCCAAAACTTTGTTGGGCCGTTCTGATGGAATCACCAAGATCAGAGGAAAAATTTTCAACATCGAATTTATCGAAGGGGCCCCCGCCATTCCTGTCCTTCCCACATTTCATCCGGCGGCCTTGCTGCGCGATGAAGCTTTGAAGAAGCCTGTCTGGGAAGACATGAAACTTCTTCGCTCTCTCCTCCAGAAATAATTCATGATCGCCGAAGTCGCTTGTCCCATCCCCGTCTTTAAAACATTTGATTACCTCATTCCCGAGGCTTTATTAAAGGAAGCTTCCCATCTGATGGGGCGCCGCGTTTTGATTCAGTTTGGGTTCAAAAAATTGGTGGGCGTCATTTATAAAGTTAAAGAAACGTCGGACGCGCCTCTTGGAAAATTAAAAGCTCTCAATGAGGTGATGGACGCTGAGCCCTTACTCTCACCCCAATTAATCCAATTCGCAGAGTGGCTTTCGCACCGTTACGTGTGCTCAATGGGGGAAGCTCTTTTTGCGTTGCTTCCGCCGGGGAAAAGTCGGGTCAAATCTTTTCCCACTTCTGCTGCGAAAAACCAGGAAGAAGCTCCCTTTACGCCTGAACAAGCGCCCGTTCCCACTCCCGAACAGAAAGAGGCCGTAGAAAAAATAAAAATCATTTTTGAAGCCAATCAATCGCCTGTCATTTTATTGCGGGGAGTTGCGGCGGCGGGAAAGACGGAAGTTTATATGGCTGCCATCCAAGAGGCCTTGTCTCGCGGGAAAACCGCGCTCTATTTGGTGCCTGAGATTGGTTTGGCGGAGCAAGCTGCGGGAATGTTGAAGAACCGTTTTGGTCCCAAGGTCCTTCTGTTTCATAGCGACATGAAGCCCAGCGAGCGCTTTGAAAATTGGCAGCGGATCAAGAGAGGGGAGATTCCGATTGTGTTGGGTCCCCGGGCCACGATCTTGGCTCCTTTAGAAAATATCGGCGTCATCATTGTTGATGAAGAGCATGAAAGTTCTTACAAGGAAGACCGGAAACCACGCTTTCATGTAAG
>CAZJOE010000250.1:0-3875 GCA_964547555.1 uncultured Elusimicrobia bacterium
GCGGATACAACCGAAGACGCGGAGAAAGCCATTGCTTTCCTGGCTCAAAATGGAAAAGGCCGCGCTAGAATTTGGATTTTAGACAGGGTTCCGAACTCGCCCGACGTCATCGGATCTGTTCCCACTGGGGAAAAGCTTTCCAATCGAATTCAGATTGAAGATAAATATAAGAAGCTTATCGCGCATCTCAGTTCCGATTTGTGGGTTCAGGGCGCGACAGTTTATGGCACCGCGGTTATTAACGGGGGGATTGATCCTTCCACCTGGAAGAGTCATGTCACCCTTCGGCTTCCAGAACTTCAAGCCGCCCTTGAGGAAAAAGAGAAAGGCAAGGCCGCGATGGAACAAGACTTGGCCCAGCTCATTTCGCGACAGACTGATATTTCCGCTCAGCGAGAGTCCGCTGTTAAGGAAATGGAAGAAGTCCGTATCCGGTTGGAACTCCGGAATGAAGAGGTCGCCAACATTCAAAAGAAGATCGAGCTTCTTATCGAAGAGACCCACGTGGTGCAGGGGGAATACCATTTGGCGATCCAAGACAAAACCAAAGCGGAAGAGTCCCACACTGTCGCCAAGGAGAAATTCGATCTTCTTCAATCTCAAGAACAAAGTGATCACAGTCGGCTCGATATTCTTCATCAAGAACTAAGCGAGCTTCAATTAATTAATGCCAATGCGAATGCGGACCTGTCTTCGAAAAAAGAGAAGCATTTGGCCTTCCAAGAACAATTGAACTGGCAGAATGGTATTTTGGCCCATACCACAGCTGAAAGCGAAAGGCTCGCCAGTGGAATCGAGGGGCAACAGACTTCCTTGGCTTCGATTGAGAATGAAATTCAAACAACTTTAAAGTCGCAAGAAGAAGCGCGGGCCCTGGTTCAATCCTCTCTTGAAAATAGACAGTCAGCTTCAGAGGGCGTGGCGGGCATTCAGAAAAACAGAGTTGAGCTGTCTGAAAAAATTCAAATCATTGAAGCCGAGCTCCATGCCACTCGGTCGGAATGGTCCACTCTTCAGCAATCCATTCAAGAAGACAAGATTTTGGAAGC
This sequence comes from uncultured Elusimicrobia bacterium, assembly GCA_964547555.1. Taxonomy (GTDB): domain Bacteria; phylum Elusimicrobiota; class Elusimicrobia; order F11; family F11; genus CAZJOE01. The sequence continues at coordinate 1,050 of CAZJOE010000250.1, forward strand.
CTCGATGGGAAATCGGGTTGAATCTTTAACTCAAAAACTTCATGAGCAATATGAATTAACCATTGAAGCCGCACTTACTACGTTTACGCCTCTTCAGGCGAATGCCGAAGAGTTAGAAAAACTTCGTAAACGTGTTTTTGGAATGGGCCCGATTAATTTAGCCGCTCCGCAAGAACATGCCGAGTTGCTTGAAAAAGATACGTTTATGTCAGGGCAACTGGCCGACTTGATCAAAGCCAAGGAAGATTTGCGGCAGGCGATCACGAAAATAAATGCCACGACCAAAGAACACTTCAAAGAAACTTTCGATAAGGTCCGTGAAAACTTTAGGACCCTTTACGCGACTCTTTTTCAGGGCGGAGAAGCGGATATTCGCTTGACGGATGAATCCGACATCCTCAATTCTGGAATCGACATTTTCTGCCAACCCCCGGGTAAAAAACTTTTGCACATTTCTCTCTTGTCAGGTGGTGAAAAAGCCCTGACCGCGTGTTCACTTCTGTTCGCTTTTTTCCAAGTGAAACCTTCACCGGTCGCTCTGCTCGACGAAGTCGATGCGCCACTGGACGAAGCCAACGTTCTTCGGTTCGTGGACTTGATCAAAATGTTCGCGCAGAAGAGCCAATTCATTTTAATCTCGCACAACAAACGCACCATGGAAGCTGCCAACAACCTTTACGGAGTGACCATGGAAGAATTGGGAGTCTCGAAGATTCTTTCCGCCCGGCTTCAAAAGGACAAAAAGAAGATCGAGGCCTCCCTTGAAACCGAACAACCCGTCGCCGTCTAACCTTTCCATCTTGGGGGTCCGAATGGACTCTCTCTCCAAAGTGGAGCTGCTGAAACGATTGGAAACCTGTTTGATATCCAATCAACCCCATCATGTCGTCACCCTCAACTCCTTGATGATTCTGGAATCTGAAAAGGTTCCCCTGCTTAAAAAAATTTGTGAGGAAGCTTCCTTGGTTGTTCCCGAATCTTCCGGCATTTCATGGGCCGCTTTGTATTTGGGTCATCCCAAAGTAGAACGAATTCCCGGTATTGATCTTGCTTTTGAGTTGTGTGGGTTGGCCCGTAATTTATCATTGCCAATTTTTTTATTGGGCGGCGCCAAAGGAGTAGCGGAAGAAGCAGGAAATGCCCTTGGCCACATCTATCCGGGTCTAAAAGTGGGGGGGGCCCGAGATGGTTTTTTTAACGAAGCTGAAACACCTGCCATCATTCATGAGATTGAACAAAGTCGCGCTCGCTTAATACTCGTTGCGCTCGGAATGCCCAAACAAGAACTCTGGATTTATGAACACAAACCGAACCTGCCGGGTGGCCTTTATATCGGAGTGGGAGGGAGTTTCGATGTTTGGTCGGGCCGGATAAAAAGAGCCCCTTCTTGGCTTAGAACCTTGGGACTGGAATGGCTCTACCGGCTTAAGGCAGAACCCTTCCGTTGGCGTAGAATAGCCCAACTGCCAAAATTTGCTCTAAAAATAGCATCAAAATCGCATTCCTCCCACTAAAATCAGGCTGGTAGCCGTGTTGCTATATCTATGGCAATGATTAATTTAACGGTACTTTTCCGACGGAAAATCCTCTTAATTCCTGTACTTTTTAGTCTGGTTTTAACCTTAGAAAATCGGGGATTTTGCGCAGATCTCGAAGATAAACTCGCCATTAGAGCTATTGTTTTGGCAGCTCTCCCTGAAGAATTTAACTCCAGCCAACAAATCAGCGACCTTTATATCCTGGGAAAAATTTTTTACAAAGATGGAAAGTATGAACAAGCCATTCAACAATGGACCGAAATTTTAAGATTGGATCCTTCCAATTCCTTGGCGGCCCAATCTATTTATATTGCGCAACAAAGACTTTCTGATCAAGAAGCCAATGTGCAAGAAAAAGCATTGGCACGATTTGACCGAATTCTTCCGCTGGAACGCGCCAATGATCCAGCGTTCCAGGATTTGGGAATCTCTCGCGTGAGCGTGTTGGCTCTCATAGAGCAATATTCCACGGGGGGGATGAATGACGCCTTCGAAAAAGATACGCAATCGGCTGTTAACAGTCTGGGGCTTGTCTATGAGAATGCCGAAGGGAAAACGACTACCACAAAAGGATTCGGCGGCCGACTTGGGATATTCCAAGAGGGTGTTGGTAATTTAAATTATGGAATGAGCTTGGGGTATATTAAAGGTCCCAAAATTACCCAAACTATTTTTGCCTCTGATCCATTTTTTACATCGTCTACAATCGAAAACAAAATGGAAACTAGTTATCTGAGGTTGTTGGCCGAAGCCGGTAAAGAACTCCCCATCACGACCTCTATTGCAATAAAGATTTTTGGCGGAGCTGGATTGGCTCGCGGAAGGATCAAGCAGTCATCGATGGCCAGCGGATCCGTGGTTTCCGATTTGGGACTCCCGGCTTTGATGAACTCTTCTGAAGATTGGGCTGGGTTTACCTGGGAAATATCCCCATCAATTATGTTCAAGACCCAGCGGTCCAGCCTTGAAATAGGCATAAAATACGCTGAGTTTCCAACTTTAAAAGGGGATTCAAATTCTCCTAAGATCTCCTGGAAACCGCTCATTCTCTTCGCCGGCGTTAGCTTTTAACTGGCGTATTTCCCCTCCTAAATACTATACTCCTGCCTCAATTTAAACAGGGAGACTTAATTTCAATGGCCAAACGATGTGAATTAACGGGCGCGGAACCGAGATCGGGTAACAACGTGTCTCACGCGAAAAACGCCACCAAACGGCGATGGGAACCTAATTTAAAGAAGAAGAGAATTTTTCTTGCGGATGAAAACCGCTGGGTCACACTTCGAAT
>CAZJOE010000251.1:0-3866 GCA_964547555.1 uncultured Elusimicrobia bacterium
CACTGCGGCGTTCGAGATAAGCCAAGACCGCCACATAATCCCCCGGTTTAACTTCAGAGAGCAGACGCTTGAGCGCAATCTCAAGTGACGTGGATTGACTGATACCGTTCGTGGCATACACTGAAATTCCTGCCGATTCAAATTTAGGCGGGTCGTGCGGCAATGCCCCCTTTTTTTTGTATTCCTCGATTAAATTCCTGGTGAGATCTTTTGATTCCTGAACATTGGGCTGATCGAAAGGATCAATGCCAATGAAAGCTCCGGCCACAGCCGTCGCGATCTCCCATTTATAAAACTCTCCGGCAATATCCAATTTATCGGTGAGTGTAATCCAAATGACCGGATGACCGGCTTTCTCAAGGGCCCTTAAGTGGGTGGCCAATTTTTGATCTTTATCGGAAGACATTCGAATCGATACAAACACCCGGTCTTGTCCGTAATAATGCGGTTCTTGAAGATCTTCGGATTCAACAGGAATAATCCCTTTGCCTTCTTTTCCCGTGCTTTCCGCGATCAATTGCTCCACCCATGTTGAAAAGGATGATATTTCCTTGGAAAGAAAAAACGTCACTTTGTCGCGGCCCCGACAGGCCAACACGCCCAAAGCCGTTCCCAAGCGGGCGCCTGGATTTTCCAGAAGCGGCATGCGGGGAGAACAAGCGGCTGTCATTTGTTCAGCGCGTTCCACCAAACCGGCAACGTCAATTCCCATAAGGGCCGCGGGCAGCATCCCAAAAAAAGACAGCGCGGAATATCGACCGCCAATGTCGGGCGGATTTAAAACAATGTGGCGGAAGCTCTTTTCCTTGGCGATTTTTTCCATCTGGGTTCCCGGATCGGTAATCGCGATAAAATTTTCTCCCGCCTTGGAGCCTCTTTCTTGTTTAACGAGATCGTAGAAATAAGCGAGGAATGCATTTGGCTCCGTCGTAGACCCCGACTTGCTGGCCACGATGTATAACGTTTTGGAAGGCTTGGACCGCTGCGCGCGCTCCCATACGGAAGCAGGTTCGGTGCTATCCAAAATCGCGAAGTCAGGAGCGCCCGCTTTTTTCCCGAAAATCAAACGAAGAACTTCTGGCGCCAAGCTAGAGCCCCCCATTCCCAAAAGAAGCACATGAGTAAATTTGGCTTTCTTCACATCTTTAACAATATTCTTGATAAGGGGCAGGTTCTCTTTGACGAATGTGGGAACCGTCAACCAACCGAGTGAATTTTTGATTATTTTCTGGTGATCTTCTTCTTTCTTCCAGAAAGCGGCGTCTCGGCTCCAAATACGATTGATCCAGTTTTCGCTTTCGACGCGTTTAAGACCTTCCTCATACGCCAGTTCGAAAGATCCCATTTTCAACTGAATTTTTTTCCCATGACCACCGGTCAAATATTCTTTTTTGGTCGCGACGACTTGAAGCAAGTCTTCGTATGATTTGATGAAAGATTTAACACCTTCATCTTGAAGCTGCTGCGTAATTTTTTCCAAATCAATTCCGTGGTCCGGCAACAGAGCCAAATTCTTTTTGGCTTCATCAAGGCCTTGATCGAGGGTGCGGGCCACATTCCCATGATCTTGAAAAGCTTCCGCTGTTTGCGGAGGCATGGTGTTGACGGTGTCCGGACCAATGAGTTCTTCCACGTAAAAAACGTCCGACAATCTTTTGTCTTTCGTTCCCGTGCTGCCCCAAAGAAGGCGCTGGAGATTGGCTCCCTTGGCCTTCAATTTGTGCCACCGCTCGGTCTCAATACTTTGCTGATAATATTCATACGCCAATTTGGCGTTCGCCACAGCCGCTTTGTGAAGCAAGGGACTGCCGGGATATCTTTGATCTAAAATCTTATCAATCGAGGTATCGACGCGGCTCACAAAGAAACTGGCCACCGAAGCGATTTTATTGATGGGAAGCCCGCGCTTCACTCTTTTTTCCAATCCGCGGAAGTACGCTTCCACAACTTGTTTGTAATTCGGAACCGAGAAGAGAAGGGTGATGTTCACGTTGACGCCGGCGGCCGTGGCCGCTTCAATGGCTGCCAGCCCTTCTTTGGTGCCGGGAATTTTGATCATTAAATTCGCCCGGTTAACTTGTTTCCAAAGTCGAAGCACTTCATTTAACGTGCCCTTGGTGTCATAGGCCAAATTGGGATTTACTTCCAAGCTGACGTATCCGTCATAATCATGGCTGGAAACATAGACCGCCCGCAAAATATCGGCGGCGCGCTGAATGTCTTGAATGGCGAGAACTTCAAAAAGATCTCCAATTGATTTGGCCGCGCGGTAAGCTTTTTTAATGGCGGCATCATACTCTTCGCTGCTGGAAATTGCTTTTTCAAAAATGGTGGGGTTGGAGGTCATTCCCCGCAAGCCCTGATCTCGAATCATCCGTTTAAGTTCTCCGGAAGTGATGAGGTCGCGGCGAATAAAATCGAGCCAATAACTTTGGCCTTCGGTGTAGAGGTGTTGAAGCGGATTCATAATTTTCTCCTTAAAATTTACCGTCTAAGATTATAGCTCTTAAGGAAGCAACTTTTTAAAGCGTCTCTTGCCGACGCGAAGAACTTGCGGTTTGGTAAGAGTGATCTTTTCAGTAATGGAAAGCTTTCGACCTTCAAGCTCAACCCCGCCTTGCTCAAGGAGACGACGAGCTTCCTTTTTAGAGGGGGCCAACTCAGAAAGAACCAGCAATTCGATGATATCCATGCCGGCCTGAGGAAGTTTGAATTCCTCAACCGCATCCGGGACTCCTTTCTGGGAGAAGACTCGATCAAAATTTTCTTGGGCGGCATCCGCCGCTTTTGAATCGTGGTACTGAGCCGTCATCATCCAAGCCAATTTTTGCTTGGCTTCCTTGGGATGAAGACCCTTGAGGGGAGCTACATCCTCATTTGTTAAGAGTTCGAAGTATTTCCACATAATGTTGTCGGAGATAGACATTAGTTTTGCAAACATCTCATTGGCAGGATCTTTTAAGCCTATATGGTTCGCATACGACTTGGACATCTTCTGAACTCCATCCAAACCTTCCAAGAGAGGCATGGTAAGAATAACCTGAGGCGCCATCCCTGCATCTTTCTGCATTTGACGTCCCATAAGAAGATTAAAAAGTTGATCATTCCCCCCTAATTCAATATCAGCCTTGACCGCGACGGAGTCATATCCTTGAAACAGTGGATACATCAACTCTAAAAGACTGATGGGTTGTCCCGCTTTTTTCCGTTCCGTGAAATCATCCCGTTCCATTAATTGTTGAACCGTGTGTTGGCGAAGCAAAGTACGAGGAAGAAAATTGGACCCGGACTTTTCAAACAAATCATAAAGCCACTCACCATTGGAACGGACCTCGGTTTTTTTCTCGTCTAATATTTTAAATACCTGGTCGGTGTATGTTTGGGTGTTGGCATTGATGAGTTCTTCCGTCAGAGGTGGCCGCGTGGTGTCTCGCCCTGAGGGATCGCCAATAGAGGCGGTAAAATCTCCAATGATGAAAACAACTTGATGACCCAAGTCTTGGAAGGTTTTTAATTTGGTCAATACGACTGTATGCCCAAAATGGATATCGGGAGCGGTGGGATCTACTCCCAATTTAATACGCAGCGGACGCCCCAGAGCGAGCTTCTTGCGAAGCTCTTCTTCCGAGACGACCTTAGTGGTTCCGCGAAGGATTTTAGATAGTTGTTGATCGACGCTTAACATAGGAATGAAGTGGGGTGATTATAATCTTAAACCGGTTGAAATCAAATTAATCGGTAGGCAGCCGATTTAGTAGACCCCTCCTTTACAATGAGACCAGCCAACAAGAGCGGTTGAATTATTTTGCGAAGCCCACTTCGCGTTACCTTTAATGCCCGCACCAGGTCTCCGCCTCCCATAGAAG
>CAZJOE010000252.1:0-3858 GCA_964547555.1 uncultured Elusimicrobia bacterium
AAAACCCCTTTCATCCAATGGTTCTCCGACGTTTCTGTCTCCCAAAGTCAGACAAATACTCAATCCCCTCATTGAATTTGTTTCCGATGGCCGTTCTAATCCGGAGAAAGAATTTTTGGATTTGGCAAAAACCATTCATGAGAAGGTTTATGAGGAAATTTGGGGTGGCGCCGAATTTAAGGGAGTGAATCCCAAAAACATCAGTGGGAAAATGAATGAATATTCCACTGTGGTTCAACTTATCTCAGGACAAGTCATTTATCGAATTCGGCAAACATTGTTTCGACATTTAACTAATGATTTGGTTTTTGTCTGCACGGGAAGCACCGGAAGACGTGAAATGCTTCCTTTTTCGAACATCGATTTTCTAGCGATTCGCTCGACTGCTCCTCGGAAATCTGAAGAGGATGAGATCCATACCAAAAAAGAAATTGAGAGATTGGCCACTTTAGTTGAAGTAGATTTATCAAATGTGTTTCCCAAACGCGTTTATCCCATTGAGATACAAACCCAAAAAGAAATCATTAATCAAATTGAAAAATATTCTGTTGATGTATTGGAGTCTCCCTCGATTAATTTCACGACCAGCCCATCTGAAATTGCGGATCACCATAAAGAATGGATGAGAAAGAGAGACCAACTTGCGCATTTGTTGGACATGCGGTTTATATGGACCGAACAGGGATGGCCTCCCTATTTAAAATCAGGACGAACTGGATCCGAACTCGATTCGCCTCAACAGGCTCAATGGAAGAATATGGTAAGAAATCTCAACAGAGAACTAACCACAGAAAAATCTCAGCAAATGGCGCTGTTTGTTATCTCAGCCTTCAACGCCTCTTTTCCCATGGACCATTATTGGGCTGCGATTCATCGCCAACCGAATGGGGTCGATAGCTGGGGGTTGGATCTAAAAAATTCCTTGGGAGGCAGCCGAACTTATCAATACCTAGGATGGGTCAACCAATTGATGGGACATGATGTTTTGACCAAGGACCAATTAAAACAGGCTCAAGCGTCATTTGATTACATGCAATTTTTAAGGCTGCGGTTGAGCTTGGTGAGAAAAAAACCAATACCAGTTATTGAGTCCCATCACATTAAAGAACTTTCCACCCAAATGCTCACCCTTAAAAGCGGAGCTCCAGGAGGAGAATCGTTTCGTCAAAAATGGGACCAGAATTTGGGTCCAAGACGGGAAGGACTGCCAATCGATAATCTCAGCGGTCATGGAATGCTAAGGGATTATTATGAAAATGCCGAGAAATTAACGGGTTTAACTGTCAATAAAATGTGGAAAGCTCTCCAAGAAATTGAGCAGCCCGCGTTTTTCGACATCAGCTATGCTTCGCTTGTTAGATTATCTGAATGGTTTAAATTAAAGTTAATTATTTGGTTAAGGCCAAAATTATTACCCAATTTAAATTCATTCAATAGTTCTCCTTCAACAGAGCACCTGGCAGTCCTCAACGAAGATTTTTCTGTTGTTAGGAACAAAAACGGAATTTATTTCAATCCGAGAACGGGTTTTTCAAATTCAACCTGGGGAGTTTGGGAGGTTGGTTTAAAAAATCCTGAGACCTCCAAAAATCCGTTCCTTACCGACCCCCAAAAAATTACATCTGTTTTTGAGGCGGCTGCCCGCTTAAAACTTCCCGTCAATAGAGATGTGCTTGTCCTTATGGAAGAAGCGGTTCCCGATTTTAAGAAAAAAATTCTAATCCCTGAGAATGTTGCGTTTAAAGAATTGACGCCTGAAGCGAGAACTGTTTGTAAATCCATGTCCGCCATTATGGAAGCCGATACGGATATCTCCAGCTATATGTGGGGGCTCCATCGATTAAAAGTTTTGGTTCATATATTTCCAGAATTAAAACGAATCGAAAATATCGTCACGCTCGGCGACAGCCCCCATATGTACACCATTGATACCCACGTTTTGAAAGCGTTGGAGTTTTTTGAATCTTTGCGAGATGGTTTCCCCGCCACCGTTTTTGAAGAACTCTTCAAATCATTGGATGAATCCGGGTCAATTTTGGGAGGACGGTATGCCCTTCTCTTTCATGATGGAGGAAAACCGGAATGGAGAAATCCTCCGAACGATCCACACGGCCGGATCGGGGCTCATGATCTATTTCCCAAGATAAGGCGCCGTCTTAACATCCCAGATGCCTCTGCCGAATTAATCCAATGGCTCATAAACAATGACGAGCAAATGTCCAGATCTTCCATGCCGGCACCCTTGCATGATGTGCCTGGATTGGAAGAGCCTGTTCCCAACCCAAGAGCCATTATTCATTTGTTGAAGTGTATTGTTGGCGCTCATATAGAAAGACGTGATTTAGAGGATGTTTTGGCCAGACAAGATACCGACTATATTCAGGCAAGACTTGATTCGTTGATTGCTGTAAGTTTTGTTGATGAAGCCGCTACCCGGCCTGGTAGAGGATCTGCCCGGTTGGGAGAGGAGCGAATGCTGCAATATATTCCTTCGCGCATATGGCCACTTCGAAACGAAATCGTGAAAGGAAAAGCCTCATCTCCTGAAGACCGATTAAGAATAATTAAAAAGGTTCGACGGGGCATTCGAGCTTCAGTTCGGAAAGAACAGGAAAATATTAAAAATAGTTTAAGTCCGGCCGTGAGAGAAAATAGTGCATTGGACGGGTTCGCCGATGATGCAGAAGCCCTGCATCTTGCGCGCATTCCAATAGATCATTTCGATCGGTTCGAAAAAGTCATTTCGTTTACGGACCTATCGAAAATGACTCCACGAGAAATACTTGAGAATATTGAGGCCGTCTGGTCAGGTGATCCCGTAAAAGTGTTTTTAAGAGGCGGATCCTACGGCGATGCCGCTGTGGAACTCACCACCATTGTTAATAAAGATGAGCCGGGACTTCTGGAAAAAATAACAGGTGTCTTTTTGCTTTATAAGTTTGATATCGATCAATCTGGCATCAACTCCGGAGAACGTCGGGTTGAGCGAAAGAGAGTTAGAAAATTTGTACTGGACTGGTTTGCCGGCCGTTTCATTGGGAGAAATGATCGAGGGACAGGAATCATTGATGACATTCAAAAATCAATGGAGGATGTTCTGACGAGAGATGTCTCAATGGAAGAACTTTATAAGGCTGCTGAAAAGGAATATTTGGTTCGTGTCGGTCAAATTACCCATGTCGAAGCGCGTCCGTGGCCCGGTGAAAAAGCCATTGAATTGAATTTTTCCAGTGATAACTTTCTTGGATTTCTGCATCTGTCGGTCAAAGTTTTAGGCAAGGTGTTTAATGCCAATATCCGAAAGGCCCATATCGAAACCGCAGAAAACACAGAGAACACACTTTATATTGATGACAGAGACACCTCCGGAAAACCCATTGATGAAGCCCGCCAAAAACAAATCGTGTGGGCCTTCAATTGGATCTCTCAGAAATACGCCGAACAAGAAATAAGTCCCAATGAAATCATTCGCGAATTGATGGAGGCGTTGGCTTCACCAGCCCCTCCTCAGCTGCCTTCTTCAGCCGAGCCTGAATTGGGACAGCAAGATTTACCGTTGCAGATCATGTCGTTGGTGGTCTTTCCGAGTTTGTATCGACGCTCTTTATTGTGGGCAAAAGAATTCAAAGGGTTGACCTGGATTCCGGTCTTTTTGGTGGTCGGTTTGGCGGGATATCTCGAAGAAGTATGGGTGCGTAAGTGGCTTCAATTCGATCTTGGTTCTCATATCGATTGGCATCCAGTTTTCTCAATCGTTCTTTATGCCATCGTTTTTGCAACTATTTTGCATTTGCGTGTTCTAGAGGCCGGTGTTGTTAAATCGCGGGGGAAAGGGTTTTCCTTGTTTTTCCCTAGAAG
>CAZJOE010000253.1:0-3846 GCA_964547555.1 uncultured Elusimicrobia bacterium
CGCGCCTTGCAGGAGGGGCTGGGATTAGGTAAAACCGTGGTCGTCTTTGAAAGCCCCTTCCGCGTGGCCGATACACTGGACATTGTTGAAGAAATAGAGCCGAAATCGATGGTCGTGGTGGCTCGAGAACTGACCAAAATACATGAAGAGTTTATCCGCGGCACCGTACCCGAAGTAAGAGAGATTATAAAGACCCGGCCTCCCAAAGGTGAAGCAGTCATATTGATTGAGGCCAGCGCCCCGGCGACATCCGGGTCTGATAACGACTGATACTGATAAATTTAGGAGAGTTTCAACTTGATTCGCGTTTCAATTTTAGGAGCCACCGGTTACTCCGGGGGCGAGCTACTTCGGCTTCTTCTTAATCGTTCCGGCGTACAGCTCAACCATCTAACCTCTGAATCTTCAAGCGGCCAACCCCTTTCGGCAGCCCATCCTCATTTGCGTGGTTTAACCCCCCTTCATTTTGAACGTTTGAACGTAAAAAAAATAATCCAAGACACGGATGTTGTTTTTTCCTGCTACCCGCACGCGGTTGGAATAAAACCCAATACGGCTTTTTATAACGCGGGCCTCAAGGTCATCGATTTGTCCGGCGATTTTCGATTGTTGTCCGCCGGACTTTACAAATCGTGGTACAAAAAAAATCACGATTCGCCGCACCTTCTCAAAAAAGCTGTTTATGGTCTTCCTGAATTGTTTCGCGCTGAGATTCGGAAAACCACGCTCATCTCGAATCCGGGTTGTTATGCGACGGCGGCCATTCTGTCCGCCGCTCCGCTTCTTACTCCCCTGCGAATAAATCCGTCGGATATTATCATCGATGCTAAATCAGGTGTATCCGGAGCCGGTAAAAAGTTGGCTCCGATGTATCTCTTTAGCGAAGTCGATGAAAACTTGCAGGCTTATTCGGTGGCAACTCACCGCCATCAACCGGAAATCGAACAAACACTGAAGCGCGTCGGGGGCCATTCGGTCCAGGTGGTGTTCACGCCCCATCTTGTGCCGATGAATCGCGGAATTCTTTCCGTGCTTTACGCCACATTAAAATCCCCGATGAGTCTGTCTCAAATTCGAACGCATTACGTTTCATTCTATGCCAAGGAGCGGTTCGTTCGAATTCTTCCCGAGGGCGAAATGCCCCAAACTAAAAACGTCTCATACTCGAATTATTGCGATATAGGAATCTCACTAGATAAACGGACGCGACGGGTGATTGTGTTGTCCGCCCTTGACAATTTGGTCAAAGGCGCGGCCGGACAAGCCATCCAGAACATGAACATCCTTTTCAACCGTCCTGAAACCGAGGGCCTCTTATAATCGCTCCAACAAGGAGAACATCATGGGTCTTTTAACCGTCATCAAAAGCATCTTCGGCTTTGGCAACAGCGCCGGATCAGAAAAAAAACCGCAACCGGGCGACCGGACGCTGGTGTGTATCGACTGTTCAGACAGTTTCATTTTCGACGCGGGCGAGCAGCAGTTCTTTAAATCGAAAGGATTCACGGATCCGAAACGCTGTCCCGTTTGCCGCAAAAAAGTTAAATCGCAAATTAAGAAAAAACGCCGAGGGGGACGGGGCGGAGGAGGGGGCGGGGGCGGAGCTGGAACCGGAAATGGACCCCGCCGTTTTGGCCGCCGTCCGCATTCTCTCATTGATGGTGATTCCCCCTACGCAGACGAAAGGTAATTGAATGACTGAATCAAATTGGCCCATTGGCTTTTCAGCCACGGGGCTTAGCGCGGGACTGTCCAAAAAGAAAAATAAAAAGGACATGGCCCTTTTTGTCTCTCATCTGCCGGCGGAAGCGGGCGCTGTTTTCACGAACAATCAAGTGAAAGCGGCTCCGATTTTGTTGAGTGAAGAACATTTGTTAAAGACGCGGGGCCATGCGCGGGCAATTGTTGTGAATTCCGGCTCGGCCAATGCGGCGACCGGCGCGGTCGGACTTAAAGACGCCCGTCAAACAGCGCAGTGGGTGGCCCAGGGTTTGGGAATAGAACTCGCGCAAGTGTGGGTGGCTTCAACCGGTGTGATTGGAACGCGGCTTAAAATGCCCCAATATAAAAAAGGCTTGGCCCAGATGATGAAACGCCTTAACAAGCCTCCACTTTATGAGGGCGACCTCGCCGCCGAAGCGATCATGACAACCGATACGAAAGTAAAAATCGCCAGTCTCAAATTTATGATCGATGGCGTTCCCGTTCGGATTTGGGGATGTTGCAAAGGTTCGGGGATGATTCATCCCGACATGCGCGGACCTCGCGGCCAGCTTCATGCGACGATGTTGGGGTTTATTTTTACGGATGCCACTATCAAGTCACGCGTGATTCAGCGGGCGTTGGAAAAAATAACGGACAAGACTTTTAACTGCGTTAGTGTGGACGGCGATACCTCCACCAATGATTTCCTCGCGATTTTGGCCAATGGGGCTTCGGGCGCTCCGGAAATAAATAAAACGCGTGGCGCTTATTACCGAACGTTTCTTTCCGCTCTTCATGAAATTTGCGAAAAGCTCACCACGTTGATGGCGATGGACGGAGAAGGCGCTTCTCGCTTGGTTCAAATTTTTGTGGAAGGCGCGCGGTCTGAGAAGTCGGCGCGGCAAATGGCGGCGGTGGTTTCATCTTCGCCCCTGGTTAAGACCGCTTGTCACGGGGCTGATCCAAACTGGGGGCGCATTCTCGCGGCCATGGGGCGGTCCGGCGTTAAATTTGATCAGAATAAAGTTCGAATTCATTTGGGCGACATTTTGGTGTGCGAACAGGGCCGGGAATTTCCCTTTTCGGAGTCGGAAGCCATCAAATATATGAAGAACAAAAGAATCGTGATTCGAATCAATTTGGGCCTGGGCCATCAATGGGCCCGTTATAAAACGTGCGACTTCACCGGTCAGTATGTCGGCATCAACGCCGGCTATCGAACCTGACGCGTCGGCCGCTGTGCGCAAGACGCCCGTTCTAAAACCCGTTCGCGGCCGTCTCAAGAAAGGTGATTTGCAGTTATGTGTGGACATTCTTGAACGGGGCGGCGTCATTATATTTCCGACTGACACGGTTTATGGAATGGCCTGCAGCGCGTTCAAGTTGGAAGGGATCAACCGAATTTACGAACTGAAAGGGCGGGATTACGCCAAGCCGCTGCCCGTTTTTCTTGCGGATGCCGAGCAGTTGGGTTTAATCGCGAATGATGTTCCCAAAGAAGCGACACGTTTGATCGAAGAGTTTTGGCCGGGACCGTTGACGCTTGTTTTGAAAACCGCGCCTCAAGCGCTGCATGTGGTGCGTGGAAAATCAACGGTGGCCGTGCGGATTCCCGATCATGGATTGGTGAGGCAAATTCTTTTAGCGGTCCACGTTCCGTTGGCGGTGACGAGCGCGAACAAATCAGGCCAACCATCTCTAAAAACGGGACATGAAGTGGCCAAACAATTTGAAGGGCTTATTGAAGCGATCGTGGATGGGGGGTCTTGCCGGATCGGTCGCGAATCGACGGTGGTGGAAGCGTCGCAATTTCCATTTTCGATTTTAAGGCAGGGTTCCCTGTCCAAAGAAAAACTGGCCCACGCATTGAATCTTTAATTAAAGAGGTGACTTCCCTTGTACAACGCACTTAAGAAAAATGACCCTAAAATATTCCAAGCCATCAAAGCGGAATTAAACCGCCAACAGGACGGACTCGAACTTATCGCTTCCGAAAATTACACGTCCGAAGCCGTGATGGAAGCGCAGGGCAGCGTGATGACCAATAAGTATGCCGAAGGGTATCCGGGGAAACGTTATTACGGCGGTTGCGAAAACATGGACACGGTGGAAACGCTCGCGATCGAACGCGCGAAGAAACTG
>CAZJOE010000254.1:0-3845 GCA_964547555.1 uncultured Elusimicrobia bacterium
TACGGAAGGCGTTACTTCTTCCCATTTGATCGGTTACCTGGGAGAAATCGACGAACGTGAACTTCAGAATCAAGATTGGGATGAACGAAAGATGGGAGATTTGGTGGGAAAGATGGGCCTCGAACGGGTCATGGACAGCCAGCTCCGCGGAGAAGACGGGGGGACCGTGATTGAAATCGATTCAACGGGACGTCTTAAGAGAGTGATCCGCGAGCTTCCGTACCGAAAAGGAAATTCTTTGGTCCTTACCATCGACCGCAAAATTCAAAAAGCGGCCGAGGAAGGTTTGGCGACCAGCCCCACAGGCCGGGGGGCCGCCGTCGCCATCGATGTCCAAACGGGCGCTGTTCTCGCCTGGGTGAGCGCGCCTTCGTTTAATCCAGGGCGCATGCTCGCGGGAGATATGACGGACAAAAATTTGCCGCTTTTTGACCGGGTTTACAAAGGGGCGTATCCGCCGGGATCCATTTTCAAAATTATTACTGCCGCGGCTGGTTTTGAAAAAGGGGCGATTCGAACGTCGGCGCGGGTCAATTGCGAAGGCTTCATCATCCTGAAAGACAAGCAGCTGACGGAAAGAAAGTACAAGTGCTGGAAAACGCACGGCTGGGTGGATTACTGGCGGGCGATGGCCGAATCCTGCGACGTTTATTTTTATGGTTTGGGACAGACCGTCGGATCGCAACCTATTTATGAAATGGCGCGACAGTTTGGTTTTGGAGAAGTGGCCCAAAAAAATCTTCCGAGCGAAAATATCGGCACGGTGCCGAATGCGGTTTGGAAAAGAAGGCGCGGGTTGGGAGGATGGTCCACGGGGGATACGGTCAATATGTCGATCGGCCAAGGTTTTATGACGTCGACACCGCTCCAGTGCGCGATGATGATGTCGGCCCTGGCGACGCGCGGAGTTTTACACCGGCCTTATGTGGTTGAAAAAGTATTGGATTCAATGGGACAAGTGTCTTCCGTCGCCACGGTAGCGGAGCCTTGGAAAAAAATTACTTTAAAAGAGTCGACCTGGAACGCGCTTTACGAGTCTCTTCGTTTGGTGGTGAGGCACGGAACAGGAGGAGCATCCCATGTTTCTTATTTGGAAGTGAGAGGAAAAACCGGGACCGCTCAAAATCCGCACGGGGAAGACCATGCTTGGTTTGCCGCTTTTTCGGGATATCCCAAAGAGCCGCCCTCGGTGGCGATTTGCGTTTTTGTTGAAAATGGCGGACATGGCGGTGTAGCGGCGGCCTCGATCGCCCGCGCCATGCTTGAAGCGGCGTTACCCCCTCGAACGCCCCTGGTTGCTTCCTAATGGCGGTTTTTGTTCGTGGGCATTCTTCAAAAGAGACGTCGTGGCTGGAGCGCGCCTTTAATTTCGATTGGATCCTGATTATTTCCGGGTTGGGCACGGTTTTGGTCGGCGTGGCCATGGTTCATTCGGCGGAAGGGCCGCAAGGATTTGGTTATTTAACCAGGCAATCAGCCGCGGCGGCGGCGGGGCTTTTGGGACTTTTATTTTTAGCGTTGTTGCCGTACCAGGTCTTTCGAATGTACATCCGGCCGCTTTATATTTGCATGGTGGTCATTTTGGTTTCGGTTTTAATATTCGGAGTTAATTTACGAGGAACGCGCGCCTGGTTTCGTTTGGGGCCGATTTATTTTCAGGCGTCGGAGGCCGCCAAAATTTTATTTGTTCTTTCCATCGGTGGAATTTTAGACAGGCGTATCCAGTGGTACACGCCCCAAGCTCTTTTTCTTCCCATGATCGCGGCGCTTTTCCCGATTATGCTGATCATCGTGGAACCGGATTTGTCGTCCAGCTTGGTTTTTTTCCCGGTCACCATCATTATGTTTTACGTGGCCGGCGCTCGAACGCTTCATTTGATGGCGGTGTGTTTGGTGATGGGCCTGGCCGCGATCATTCCGTTGGCCTCGACTTTTTTCGATTTGATTAAAAACAGCCTCAACGGAAAACCCGTTCTCCTCTTTATTTCGCGAGCGTTGCACGGAGGATGGGACGGGTTGTGGCTTTTCTTGGGCGTGTGCGTTTTTCTTATTTTGCTGTGGTGGCTTCTCAAAGAATTTCGAATTTATATTCCCTCAACGTATTTGTGGGTGACCTTGGGACTCATCGGCTTGGGCACCATGGGCGCCGTGGCGGCGGACCGGGCGCTTAAAGAGTATCAGCGCAAACGCTTGGTGGCTTTTGTGAATCCAAATTTGGATCCCTTGGGCGGCGGGTACAACGTCCGCCAATCCCAAATCGCCGTCGGATCAGGCCGGGTGTTGGGCAAGGGTTACATGAAAGGAACGCAGTCGCGCCTCGGATTTTTGCCGAGCCGCCACACGGACTTTATTTTTTCCGTGATCGGAGAAGAACTCGGGTTCATCCGGTCGCTCGTGGTCCTCGCTTTTTATTTTTTGATTGTGTGGAGAGGTTTTGAAATCTCTCTGGTGTCGAGAGACCGGTACGGAAGTTTGGTCGCTTCCGGGTTCGCGGCGATGTTCGGATTTTACGCGCTGCTTAATTTGGGAATGACCATGGGACTTGCGCCCATAGCGGGGGTCCCGCTTCCTCTTATTTCTTACGGCGGCTCGTCAATGTTCTGCTCTCTTTTGGCGATTGGAATTTTACTGTCAATTCATTGGAGGCGGCACCTCCTTGATAAAGGTTGATATGGAACGAAGGTTTACGGTAGCTCCCCCTGTGATGATTCAGCGCGCGCGAGTCCGGTTGTCCCGGCTCGGGGTGGGGGCGGAGCGCACCCATTTGCAGCAAATCGATTTGATTCGGCGGTCGCTTAAAGAGGCGAATTGGCCGGTCAAAAAAATTTCCTGCGGTCCCGCTATTTCGGTGGGGGTTGAGTCGTTGGCCGAATATTGCGACGCGCAGTTATCGTCGCGGTTTGACTTAAAGATAGGCAAAGAAGAGTTGGCGCGCCGGCTTCCGGAAGGATACGCGGTGCTCGACGTCAAATCCGTTCCCCGATTTTTTCCGTCGTTGGAAGAATCCATCAATGTATGTACGGTGGAAATCAATACGCCTCTCCTCGAAGGGACTTTGCCCAAGTGGGAGGCGTTTGAAGCAACTTCCCAATTCGTGGTCATCAAGAAGAAAGCGGAGAAAAATGTGGCCATTGACGCGAGAGACCGGGTGAAAACGTGGAAGTTGGAAGGGTCGCGATTGGAATTAACCTTGCGGTTCGGTCCGGGAAAAACACTGAAGCCCGAACGGATCGCCCAGGCCGTGTGCGAATGGCCTGAAGACGTGTGTCAGATGGGAACGCCGCAGTGTCAATTGGCGGTGAAGCGGTTACAGTTTTATTTTGAAAAAGATTCTGGAGATTTAATTTCTATATAAAAAAGGAAGGATTTATGAACCTAGTTAAAAAGTTGATTTTAGGAAATACCACGCCGGATGAAATTCGCGTGGCGATTATGGAGAACGATAAGCTGGCGGAAGTTTTCATCGACCGGCAGGTGAGCGGAGCTTCGAAGTTGGTGGGAAATATTTACATGGGCCGCGTGGAAAACGTGATCCCGGGAATTTCTTCCGCTTTCGTCGATGTCGGCCAGGAAAAAAACGCCTACCTCTATATCACGGACGTGCTCGGCAGCGAGCATGACAAGAACATCGATAAGTTGCTCAAGAAAGGGCAAACAGTCATGGTCCAAGTGGCCAAGGAATCGATCGGCACCAAAGGCATGAAAGTGACCATGGATATTTCTCTACCGGGCCGTTACCTCATTTATATGCCGCTCTCCCAATACGTGGGGATTTCCCGCCAAGTGGAGGATCCGCAGGAACGGGATCGTCTGCGAAACATTGTGGACACTCTGCAACCGGCGGG
>CAZJOE010000255.1:0-3830 GCA_964547555.1 uncultured Elusimicrobia bacterium
GGTTTATTCCTTTTACACTCGCGGATCGGGCCCTTAACGCAAACGAAATTGAACAGTCGTTTAAGCAAATGTTGCCCACGCAGCCCGGCCCCTTAAAATTGAGGCCAGATATTCAGGTTCGCTTTGACTATGTGGCGTGGGTTCCGGGGAAGTTTGAAATTCCTGATATGGCTTACGTCCATTTCAAAGAAATCGTCCAAGGAATCGAAGTTCCGGACAGTCATTTAACCTTGACTGTCATTTCCAACGCCCTTGGGACACGGGTCACAGATCGCCAATCGAAACTGTTTCTCATCAATGCCAATAATCTGAAGTTTGAATCCCCCTCCTTTCACGATTTATCGATATTCTCTTCCGTTCTCGGAGCTAACTACGATTCCTCAAAAATAATCGATTTAGGAAAGAAAATCAGATGGAGTGGAACTCGATTTCAGGTTTTCCAAGAATATCGGCTAGAAGCTAATGGCAACCACGCTGCGATTGATGCCGATGGACATGGCTGGATGTGGGATGACAGATTCTATGCCGCGCCCAACATGTACGGAAAAATCGAAGGCCGCGTCATTCTGTTTGATCCTCGCACAACCGGCGACAATTTAACAACGGTTCCTCTCTCGGCCGGTTTAACTGCAAATGTAACGACGACCGGGCCACGTAATTATGTTAGTGGATTGGATGGAAATTATAATGTCATTAATAATTTTAACGCCAACGAATTTATTTCAACAATTGAAAATGATGTCGTGATAATAAACGATTTTCGGAATAATGGGTTGCAAGACAGGAGGACCGTCAATCGAGCTGGTCCCACAAACTTTTTCCACAATCCCACCGGAAACGAAGAATTTAAGACCTCGCAGGTGACGACTCTCTACCACATGTCGGTTGTAAATTCCTGGTTGGCCAACCGCGGTGTCGATATGGATACCCTTCCTGCACCGACCTGGGTCAATATCACAAACTATTGCAATGCGAGCTATACGCCAGGAGGAGGACTTCCGGATCAATTTATATCAGGTACATTTTCTTTTTTCAGCGCAGGCACTGACGCCAGAGGAAACACCTGTATCAATTCCGCCTTTGACACGATCATTTACCATGAATATGGACATTTGGTCGATGATAGATTTGGCGGAGTTTCTTTTCTTGATGGTATTAGTGAAGGTTGGGGCGATCTTATTTCCGCATTCGTTTCTGGAAAACCATTGCTGGGAGCAGGATTGGGAATAAATCATGATTTTTCTCGCTCAGCTGAGAACAACTATAAATATGTCTGGAATGATGAGGTTCATGAAAATGGCCAAGCTCTGTCCGGGTTCGGTTGGGATGTAAGAAAAGCGTTCATTCAGAAGTACGGAGAACAAGCGGGCATTGATCGGGCTGAGCATCTCATTATTCCTGTGATCATGAGCAATGCCGCCACTATTCCCGAAGCCTTTCAACAAATATTTCTCCGCAACGCGGGCGGTCTCATAACCGAAGGTCCCGATTTTTCCATTCTGCAAAAAGCGGCCGCGGATCACGGAGTGATATTTCAGAAGCGAGATTTTAGAATCAACAATCCGGTGCCCGTGGCAACCGCCAACCAGGGGCCCCTCATAAAATCAGGGACAATCGTCACCTTCGAAGGGACGGTTCAACTTCCTGAATTGCAGTCCTACTATTTCGAATGGGCCCCGAGTGCCAATCCCACTTCAGGCTGGTCGCGGTCTGGCTTTACGTTAACCAACGAGGGACGTGGTTCGGTCGTTGAAGATGTTTTGGCGACATGGCGGTCCCCGGTGTTGGAGCATGGCAGGATCATTACAATTCGACTCATTGCTCAGACAGCCACGACGCAGTATGAAATCGTGACCTATATTAATAATGACCCGCGAATCCTCGATGGAGCCTGGCCCATCACTTTCAGCCACAATCCAGCCGAGGAACACTTTACTCCTCCTGGTCCAATGAAAGATGGAAATTCCCAGAAATTGGTTTTTAAGGGAGCCCAAGGCGTGTGGTCCATTTCCAAAGAAGGAACCATCTCCTTAATCGCCTACACCCCAAGTGCCACGTATGCCGAGTTGGCGATCGGTCAGACAACAATCTCTCCAACCGAATCGATCCTGGCTCCTTTCCGCAATGGAATTCAATTGATCGAGCCTAGACAAGTCAAAAGTCTGGATGTGGGAGACCCTACCGCCTGGACTCCGGGCCGCGTCTTCCTCGAGGACATTGACCATGATGGTTTAAATGAAATTTTCTCAATGGGCTCCCGGTTTTACTCATGGAAAAGCGATGGATCCCTGCGTGCTGGTTTTCCTCTAAACAACCAAGGGTGGTTTTTCCCCCTCGACACTGACAACGACGGAACAAAGGAAATCGTTCTCTTTTATTCGAAGCGAGCTTTCTTTACGAGCGAAACGGGCCTGATCATTTTTGATTTAAACGGGGTTCAGCGTCGAAAAATAATCAAGAATTTCGGAGGTCAACTGATCAGAGATATTACGGCTGGCAATTTTGACTCAGATCCGGAATTAGAACTATGCATTCTTTTCCGGTATTCGAATCTTCAACATCGAGTCTCGTTCCTTAATTTGGATGGAACATGCCTTCAAAGTGATTGCTCCTTTTCGGTGACGCCTGACTTTGAAGGAACTCCTGTGGTTAGATTGGCTGACTTTGATCAGGATGGTCAAAATGAAATCATCCTCGCTGGTGGACCCACTCTAGATATTTTACGTGCGAATGGAACCCACTTGTCCAACGCCTGGCCGAAATTGGGATCAGAGGGAGAAACTTTTGGCAACATGGTGATCGGTGACATCAATAAAGATGGTCAATCTGAAATCGTTGTTCACACCGTCAAATCGAAGGCCAGCACCGTTAAGGCCTTTGCCCTGGATGGAACACAGGTGGATCAATGGAGAATCCCAGGTGATGGATTGAGGGACGTTTTCCCCATGTTAATGAATTTCTCCGGTAATGGAATATTGGATCTTGTCGTCAGTTATTTGTCGGGGAGACCCACCCAAACGCAAATCGTTGCTTTTCGCCTTGGGACGTATGATCCTCAAAAATTAGATTGGCCGATGAAAAACCAAAACCCGCGCAACACCCGAATCTTAGAGAAGTCAGTTGAGAATGGAAAGGTATTCGCCCACGATGATCGCCTCTACATAGGTCACCGGACATCTGTCGATTTAAGGGTTCTCGATAACGATATGGTTGTGGGAAGGGGAATGGCCAGTGTTACCCATGTGGAACAACCAATTTATGGGAAGGTTGAAATTGTAACTCCTCACAAAATCGGATATTTAAAGTACACGGTCGATCCGGCCCGGGTCCCTCATGAGGACTATATGGTTGATCGTTTCACTTATACCGTCAAATCGGAAACCGGATTTACAGCGCAAGCCACTGTTTATATCTACCGAGGAAACATTGGAAATTTTTCGGAAGAATCATCTTTCAATCAGGCACCGATCGCCTCTGATTTCACCGTTTCGGTATCCAACAACGATTCACGGCCCCAAGCTGTATTTTCATTGCCCGCCTGGGACGTGGATGATGATTCCCTCCAACTTTTTATTGATGATCCAAAATTCGGTAGCGTGGTCATTCAAAATGATTTGACCGTTCAGTATCGACCCGCGGCGGGTATTATTGGACAGGATGGCTTTAAATTCCGCGTGTATGACGGAATGGCATTTAGCGAATATAAAACTGTTTTCGTCAATGTGATCCACAACGACACGCCGCGCCTTCAACTGGAAGCCACCCGAACAGTCCGGCAAGGAGAATTTTTCAAGATCAAGGACGGCTACATGCTGCCTAAGCCCGTGCAA
>CAZJOE010000256.1:0-3829 GCA_964547555.1 uncultured Elusimicrobia bacterium
GTTTCTTTTTCAGCGCAAGCTGAAGTGGGACGGGTGGCGGGATCGACCTTGCTCAAAGCCATTGGAGCCAGACCCGCAGGATTGGGCGAAGCCTTTACCGCGGTGCCCGGCGACATGCAAGGCTTGGGGTTTAATCCGGCCGGGTTGGCCAAGTTGGCGGCTCCCGCTTTAACGGCGGCCTACCACGGCGGGCTCGATGATGACGGCTACGGCAACGTCGCTTATGGGCATGCGTTATCATTTGGCAGCATTTTTATAGGCGGAGCTTATTATGACGCCGGAGACATTGATCTGGACATTGGCGGGATTCCTCAAGGTACGCGCAAAGCCCAGCAGGACCTGGTTGGCATGGCCGGTTTTTCCCTGGGGAGAAATTCACCGCTCTCGCTTGGCGTGAATGCGAAAGTATTTAAATCGGAGCTCGCTGAAGTGGCCTCGGCCAATGCCTTGGCGGTGGATGCCGGGGTTCTTTTTCAAACACCTCTCCAGGGTTTCTTTTTGGGAGCGGCGCTTCAAAATGTCGGTTCCGATCTTAAATATGAAGTTGAATCCGAACCCCTTCCACAAACGATGCGCGTGGGCGCCGCTTATGATATCGACTTTCAGAAATTCTCTCGAACAAAATCGATTCCTTACAACCTTTTGATATCGGTGGATGGCGTCCAGACCAAAGACGAAGATTCTTCCCTCAATGGAGGGTTTGAAATTTCCCGAGATCTGGTTGTGGGCGATACGAACGGAAGCGCCGCGCTGCGAGGCGGTTATGCTTCGGGCGCTGAACGCGGACATGTGGGAATTGGATTTAAAATCGGAAACTTTCTCCTTGATTACGCGCTTGGATTTTCCAAGGAAGATACCTTGGACAATGTCAATCGCGTCAACATCGGATGGATTTTTTCAACGGTTTCTGAAACGGACCGTTCTTTCCCCTCTAAAAAAAGAAGCATCGGAAATTATCCGTCGCGATAAGTTGTTCGTGGATTTATTGACGCTCCTCAAAAATTACCAACCTCTCGACTCCGCGGACGCCCAGCAAGCAAAAAAGATAACCCAATTCATAAATGAGACACCGAATTGTTTTGAGCGGACGCATTTAGAAGGTCATATCACGGCGTCCTCCTGGCTCGTGGATTCTTCGCGGAAAAAAATTCTTCTAACGCACCACAAAAAACTGGGAAAGTGGTTACAGCTGGGTGGACATGTCGACGGGGAGCTTGATGTCCTGGCGGCGGCCCTGCGCGAAGCCCGGGAAGAATCCGGTATTCAAGATATCCAACCTCTCTCTGTGGACATTTTTGATGTCGATATTCATTTTATTCCCGAACACGGAACCGATCCCTCTCACTATCACTATGACATTCGTTTTTTGTTGCAAGCGAAAGATTCGAATTTTACCGCGAGCGCCGAATCGCACGAGTTGGCTTGGGTTGAAGTTGAAAATCTATCCCATTATTCTCAAGAGGCGTCTTTATCGAGGATGGCGCGCAAATGGGAACTCTTAAATAAACGAGAAGATTTCTTGCCTCGAATTGGATAATTCAATTTAATGAACGACGCTTTCGGTATAAATAAAGATAAGGAGGAGAACATATGAAGAAGTTTGCTGCATTGCTTGTCGCAACAGGTCTTATGCTTCCGTCATTGGCCATGGCCAAAGGTGGAAACCATCCTATGGCCGGCTGCGGTCTCGGATATGTGTTGTTTGGTAGCGGTGAAAATTCGAGAATTATGCAAATTCTCGCTGCCACCACGAATGGATCAACGGCCAACCAAACCTTTGGTATCACCACCGGCACCTCCGGTTGCACTGAAGACGGCGCCGTGAAGTTCGTCAAAGAAGCGGAAGTGTTCGCCGAAGTTAACTTGGACAGCTTGAAACGGGAAATGGCGATGGGACAGGGTGAATATGTCACCTCCTTTGCGCACCTTCTCGGGGCCACCGAAGCGGAAGCGCCCGCTCTTGTGTCTCTCTTCCAACAGAACTACGGGAAACTTTTCCCGTCCGCCTCAACCACCTCCGGTGAATTGATGGCTTCTCTGTCGGAACTCCTCAGCCAGAAAAACAGCTAAGACCAGTTCTTTCTTAATAAAGCGCGGCGGGCCCTTGGTTCGCCGCGCTTTTGTTTTATACTCAGCCCTTCCGATGCGAACGCCACTTAAAACCTCTATCATTTCTTTTTTGGCTCTCATTTCTTTAGCGGTGATTTCAGCGCAGGCTTCAGACGCCACATCATTTAAAGAAAAAGCAAAACAACTCCGTCTGTCCGAAGATTCAACCTGGCACCGCCTTCTTCATTTCCGCAAAAATATTATTTTCTTATCTCGAAGCGGCATTGATGATTCCGAGTTTTTTATTTCTCCTCACGGAGCTTCGGATCCCCAAGCGGAATTGGACGCCACCCTTGATTCTTTCTTTTCGGCGGACCCGACCTCAGGCGACTCGACTTTATGCGGGTTTCCCGCTCGACGGGAATGGCTCAATGAAAAACTAAATTTTCCGGAAGTCATGCGGTCTCCGCGCTGTGATCGATATGAGAATTGGAAATTGAAATTGGCGCCGCAGGGAATTTCTCTCATCTTTGCTTCCTATTATTTCAACAATCCCGCGTCGATGTACGGCCACACTTTTCTTAAATTAAGTCGTCGCGGATATGAAAATGGGCAAGGCCTTTTGGATTACACCGTTAATTATGCGGCCGAAGCCAACGTCAACAATGGCGCGACCTTTGCTTTTAAAGGTTTGACCGGTGGTTATAAAGGACGTTTCTCGACTGATCCTTACTACGTTAAAATCCAAAAGTACAACAACATCGAATCCCGTGACCTGTGGGAATATGAAATAAATTTTTCGTCCGCTGAAATAAACCGGTTGGTCCAGCACTTGTGGGAACTGGGACCGATGTCCATCACTTATTATTTTTTCAACAAAAACTGTTCGTATGAGCTTCTGCCTTTGTTGGAAGTGGCGCGTCCTTCATTGGATCTTAGTTCCCGGTTCCGTTACCGAACGGTCCCTTTGGATACCTTGATGGAAACACTTTCACAAAAAGATTTGGTCGGTAAGTGGAAGTTGCGGCCGTCTCACGTGAGACTCATGCTGGCGCGCCGTTCTCTGCTGGAGCCCGCCGAAATAAAATTGGCTCAAGATATGGCGTCAGATTTGGCCTCCGACAAATTAAATCGTTTGGATTCGTTGCCTGTGGAGCGGCAAGCTCTTGTTTTAGATTCTTCCTATGATCTTCTTCGCTACCGCGCTGGTTTTTACCGCGACCGTCCCGTGGAATTCCAAGAGAAGGAGCAGAAGTTGCTTCTCTTAAGAAAAGACAAGCCCGCAGCCAAACCTGCGAACTTTGATTTCGATTCAAAAGTCGATCCCCCCCAAGTTGGCCATGGCACGGGGCAAGGCCAGGTGTTGTTCGGTTCAGATAAGCACGAAACTTTTGAAGAAATATCCATTCGAGGGGCGTTGCATGATCAAGAAGCCGATCCGACGGGGTATGTTTTGGGAAGTCAATTGGAGATGCTTCATTTCCGTGGACGCCATAGGAATGATTCGGGAAAGATTCATTTGGAACAAGCCACGTTGGTGAATGTCTTTTGTTTAACGCCTCGCGATCCGTGGGTTCATCCTCCTTCCTGGCGCGTCTGGTTGGGGGCGGATGTGGCGCGCGATTTAAATCAGGACCCGCGCGACAGTTTAAACTACGGCGTTAAAGGCGGCTCCGGTTTGACTTATTTTCTACCGGGACAGAAAAAATCCTTTTGGTATTTGATGTGGAGAGGCGAAGCCATGGCGGGCGAAACCTTTGATCAGGGGTATCGTTTGGGA
>CAZJOE010000257.1:0-3810 GCA_964547555.1 uncultured Elusimicrobia bacterium
GAATTAAGAGAAATAGGGAGTAGCGGGGTAGGTGAGATATCAGAAATGAGATTCGATTAAATTTATATGTCATTTTCAATTCGAGCTATCGGTTCGTTGTCCCTTAAATTAGACCATCAAAATGTATCTCATTCATCATTAATATGGCATTAAGATCGTATTAAACTTTACCGAACAAACCATCTGTTTTACATGCTTTTCATGCCGATCTTCCGGCTTGACCGGACCGGCGTTTTTAATATAATGGGCCACAATTTAAACATATTCCCCCCATTTTTCGTCGAAAAAAGTCGGTTTTTCCAATAATTTTCAAAAATTAAAGCGAATTTTAATCTCAAATTAAGGAGGATTTAATCTCAAATCCGTATCATTAAAGTATGAAGAAAATTAAACGCCAACTGTACTTCAAGTCCTTGTTCTGGTTCCTCGGCGCCGGATTTTTTCTGGTCAGTGCCGTGATGGGATCATTTGTAGGGGCTTTGACCAATGGCGAAGTGATTCGCTCCTATCCTCAATTCGGTAAAAGCCGTGGAGCAGTCAGAGAGTTGGCTAGAATCGGCCTTTTGGACCGCATGTCGCCGGAGTTGGTGGCTGAAGTGCTCGACTATCAGTGGCAATCCGGAAAAAGTTTGGCCCAAGTTCTCCAAGATCCTGTTTGGTGTCATCGTTTGGGCCTTTCCAAAAATGAGTTTAAAGTAACCTGGTATCTTTCCAATCCTTTTGACGTTCTCCCTCCTGCGCTTCAAAAATCCATTCATGAACGTAAGACCCCTTTCCGCTCCCGGACCCATGTTTTTGAATGGTCGCGAGCCAACAAGATGCCTAAAATTTATAGAGAAGCGTTGTATAAAGCCCTTATTGAGACCACCCCTGAAAATTTATGGAGAGCTTCTCAAGGGCATAGACCTTACGCGAAGAATGGAGAGTTTTTAGAGCCCATTGTTATCGAACACGGCAAAGGGACTTACGAGGTGAGAGACGGCCATATCGCCACCGACCCGCGGGTCATCCCGACGAATCAAGAAGTGCTTCTGTTGGTGAAGGTCAATGGCGAGGACAGAGTATTGAAGGTGAAAGCCACGGACATTGGCGGCGCCATTAAAGGGAAGCATGTGGATTTGCCGATTAAGATCAGCCCTGAATTTACCCAAACTTTTCCGAATGTGTTGTTCCCTTCGGCGGTTAGCAATCCTTCCGTTCAGATTCTGACCCTTCCTTCCGCTTCTTCGATCCACTAATCCAAATCAAACGGACTAAACGGTTTTACGGGGCCTTCTTTTTTGGCTTTTTCTATTTGGTCTCGGAAAGATTCTTCGAGCTTCTTCTTCTGCCCTTCCAACTCCCCTTTCGTTTTGTCGAATAAGGAAGCACGCTTCTTTTTATTCTCCTCGATCTTTTTTAGGGCCGAGGACATCCGATCTTCCCCGCTTTTCGATTTTTCCTCGTGAGACCATTGGTTGATGACTTGCCCCGTTTCGAGGTCAACTTCCATCATCCCTTTGCAATGAGGGCAATCAATGTACGCTGTTTTTGCCATTGATAAACCGGATCTCTTTTTCGCCAGGTTTGATATAGCCCAATTCGCGGCGCACCAAGTCTTCATGAGCGTGCGGAACCGTATCGATGGAGGCCAGTTGGGTTTTCATTTTGTTAATTTCCGTCTGAATTTTCCCCAATTCCTCCTGCGTTTGCCGGATGGCCCGTTGTCGAATGAAGGTGGACCGGAAGCTGCTATTAAGAATCAGAACGCTGAAAAATAGGCCGGCCGCCAAAGCAGCAAGGACGTATTTATTTTTCAGGCGTTCCCTCATTAATTACTTCCGAAGTCGAAGGTGTGATGGCCGGGGAACACGGCGCGTCTGCCCAGTTCGGCTTCCAACCGGAGAAGCTGGTTGTATTTGGCGATACGGTCGGAACGCGAGGCTGAACCGGTTTTGATTTGACCGCTGGAAACCGCCACCGCCAAGTCGGCGATGAAGGCGTCTTCGGTTTCACCGGAGCGGTGAGAGATAATGGAGTGGTAACCGCTCTTGGTCGCCAATTGGATGGCGCGGACGGTTTCGGTCAAGCTTCCAATCTGGTTCACTTTGATGAGAATGGAGTTGGCCACGCCTTTGTTGATTCCTTCCTGCAGGCGTTTGGTGTTGGTGACGAACAAGTCGTCTCCGACCAATTGAATGCGTTTCCCAAGAGAATCGGTCATGGATTTCCATCCGCTCCAGTCGTCTTCCGAAAGTCCGTCTTCGATGGAGACGATTGGATAGTCTTTTAACAATTTTTCATAGTACGAGACCATCTCGGTTGAGGAAAAAGAAGGCTGACCTTTTTCCCCTTCCAGCGTGTAGCGGCCTTTGGAGTAAAGTTCGTTGGAGGCAACGTCGAGAGCCAGAAGAACGTCTTTGCCCGGTTTGTATCCAGCTTCGGAAATGGCCTGGCAGAGGAGTTCGAGCGCTTCTTCGTTGGACCGGAGGTTCGGGGCAAACCCGCCTTCGTCTCCGACGGAAGTTGAATAGTTCTTGGCTTTGAGGGTTTTCTTGAGCTGATGGAAAACTTCAGCGCCGACCCGGAGGGCTTCGCGGAATGAATCGCCTTTGACCGGAACAATCATGAATTCCTGGACGTCGACATTGTTGTCGGCATGGGCTCCGCCGTTTAACACGTTCATCAAAGGCACCGGCATCAAGATTTGTTTGCTGGTGTAGTCGTAAGTGGAACGGATATGTTGATAAAGGCTGAGTCCTTGGGAAGCGGCGCCGGCTCGGGCGCAGGCCAATGAAACACCGAGGATGGCGTTGGCGCCCAATTTGGCTTTGTTCGGGGTGCCGTCTAGATTAATAAGGAGCTCATCGATTTCGATTTGGTCAGTGGCGTCTTGACCTTTGAGAGCGGAGGCAATTTTGGTTTCTACGTTTTGAACAACCTTGAGATTTCCTTTTCCGCCGTAGCGTTTGGGATCATTGTCTCTCAGTTCGATGGCTTCATGCGCCCCGGTGGACGCTCCGGACGGAACCGCGGCCCGTCCGATGGATCCGTCCGACAAAATGACGTCGGCTTCAATGGTGGGGTTTCCCCGGGAGTCTAAAATTTCTCTGGCTTTGACGGCGACGATGCGGGCCCGTCTGGTTCCATTGGTTTTTGCGGATGAATGCTTCGGCGCGCTTTTAATCACGTTGACTCTCCTTGTTATTTTCAGTCCAGTTCGTCAAAAACAGACGATAAAATGGCCAGACAGTTGTTCAAATCTTTTTTTCCTATGAAGTACGGCGGAAGAAACCGAAGCACAGTGTTGTGAGTGCAGTTGATGAGAAGCCCTTTTTCTCGCGCCAACGCGACATACGGCATCCCGTTTTCGTTTAACTCGAGTCCGATCATGAGTCCTTTGCCGCGCAGCGCGACAACAGACGTGTAACGGACAAAGGCAGCCAACTTTTGGAAGAGTGTGTTTCCTAGGTCTTCAATCGAGGAAAGGGCCTTCGGCGTCAGCATTTTTAATACTTCCAGAGATGCGGCGCAAGAGACGGGATTGCCCCCGAAGGTAGACCCGTGGAGTCCGGGTACCATGAGAGACGCAACAGGCGGCCGCGCGAGCGTCGCTCCGAGCGGCATTCCCCCCGCCAAACCTTTGGCCAACGTCACGATGTCGGGCTGAACGACGTAATGTTCAAAAGCAAAAAAAGTTCCTGTTCGTCCCATCCCTGATTGGATTTCATCCGCGATCAAAAGCAATTTGTGCTTTTTACAAAGCGCGGAGAGACCGCGGAAAAATTCTTTGGAAGCGACGTGGATGCCGCCTTCCCCTTGAATGGGTTC
>CAZJOE010000258.1:0-3779 GCA_964547555.1 uncultured Elusimicrobia bacterium
CCAATAAAGGATGTCCCACAAAAATGGCGGGAATTCCCTTCTTCTTATAGAACTCCGTTTCAAAGGGAAAAAGACAGAGAAACAAATCGACGTAGGGCCGAAGACGGTCCGCCCGCCACGGACGACTGGCCCAAAATTGCGGGCTCACGTAATAAAACACTTTAAGCCCCAGTCCTTTGGCCGCTAGCACCACGCGGTTGTTGAACCCGTAAAAATCAACAGGAATCACGGCGTCCGGAGGATTGGCTTTGAGGTCAGGAAGGATCACCGTATTTAAAATCTTTCTGAAATGAAAAATCTTTTGTGGAGAGATGGCGAATCCAAATGTGTGCTCTTTAACGATGTTGCAAATAAACCGGTCGCTCACGCGTTCGAGGCGCGCGCCACCGCAACCCGTCACGAACAAATCCGGCTGCAACTTCTTCATCGATTCGACCAACTGAGAAGCGATTAAATCGCCTGAAGGATCGCCGGCCACGATGAAAACTTTCTTCATGGTCAATTCTCGTGAGAAGCGAGATGGACCCCGGCCATATGAGGAGCGTCATGCAAAGACATTTGATTGAGAATCTCCAACGCCAATTCCAGAGCATTGCGGCCGTGCTCCCCACTCACCAACGGGGCCAACCCATTTTTAATACAGTGGACAAAATGGGCCAATTCTCTTTCTAAGGGGTCGACATTTTCCAAATGAGGACGCAGCATCTGAATGTCACTCAACGTTCGAAACACCGGACCTCTTCGTTTGAAAATTTTTAAACTCCGTTCGGAATAATCCAAGGACAAATAGGCATCGGGTTGAAACACGCGGATCTTTCGATATTTTTTTATGGTGACGCGGCTGGCGGACAAATCGGCGCGGCATCCCCCCTCAAAGAAAAGCGTCACCTTAACAATGTCCTCATGATCAGAAACGACTTTTCCGCCAATGGCTTCCAGTCGAATCACGGGTTTCTTGACCAAGGAAAGAACAATATCCAGATCATGGATCATCAGGTCCAAAACAACCCCCACGTGGGAAACCCGCGGATCATACGGACCCAGCCGGCTCACTTCGATGAAAACAGGATTTTTCACATGCTTGGCCATTTCAGCCACGGCGGGATTAAACCGTTCGATGTGCCCCACTTGGAGAACAAGTCCGTTCCGCTGAGCGAGCGCAATTAGTTTTTCAGCTTCTTCCACAGAAGCGGTCAATGGTTTTTCAACCAAACAATGAACGCCTTTTGATAAGAAAAAATGGGCCACTTCAAAATGGAAGGGAGTGGGAACCGCGATGGTAACACCTTCCACACTTTGGGCCATTTGTTCAAGAGAATCGAACACCGCGACCGTGTTGGCATCCGCTATTTTACGGGCCTGCGTCGCATTGGTGTCGTATAAGCCTTTAAATTCAACGCCTGGCATTTTCACCAAATGTTTAACGTGATGCTGCCCCAGATGACCGACTCCGACCACTCCAATTCTCATTTTGGTTGAATCCCCACTACTGCGATTTTTTCACTATTGGCCCATTCCACAAGCCGCTCTTGATCAAGCACCAAGGTTTTACCCGCTTCAATGGCCAAAACTCCGCCGCCGGCTTCTTGAAAATTCTCGATCGTATTTAAGCCGACCACCGGCACATCAAATCTCAGATCTTGTTTTGGTTTCGCCACTTTCACCACCACGAAATTACCGTGGGCAATTTCCCCGGCCCGCAAGATACACCGGTCCGTCCCTTCCATGGCTTCCACGGCGATGACGGCTTTGTTTTTAACGCACACGGTCTGGCCAATATCCAACCCAGCCATTTCCTTCGCCAGTTTGTAACCAAAAAGAATATCCGCATTCTCCTCGGCCGTCGGTTTTCTTTTTGTAAGAATTCCTTCCGGCGCCAAATAATGATTGAGATGTTGAATGGACGGAATCAATTTAAGTCCGTCTTTTGCCAATTCATCGGCCACGGCGCCCAGGATGGTGTCCGCTTTCCTGTCTTTTAATCTCCAAAACAACTTTAAAGCGCGAACATCGGGGTGAAACTTTTTAAAGTCCGCGTACATATTGCTGTGACGGACCAATCCCGCCATGACGACATCCTCAACGCCCTCTTGTTTAAAAAGAGAAATCCATTTTTTAAGCTGGCCCACAAAGGCCCAGTGAAAAGTATCCACAACCTGTTCGAGCCCTGGATCGGCCTCTTCACGAATGGCCACGACCACGACACTCCGGCCTTGCTTCCGGGCTTCTTGCGCCACAAGAAAAGGAAAACGACCATTTCCCGCCAATAATCCAAGCGGTTTCATGCCAAGACTTCCTTTTCAGAATCATCAAAAGCGACTTTTGACTCCGGTCTCACAAATCCTCGTTTGGGTGTCGATAAAAAGTTTTTGAGTTCCTTAATTTGAGGGTTTTCAATATTTAAAGCGGGCGATTTAAGCGCTTCCGCCAAAACGAGTCCCGAATAAAAAACGACTTTGTAGGCGTCTTTAATAAGCCGAATGGTTTCGTGGTCAAGGCCCGCCCGCTTCATGCCCACCAAATTTAATCCCCTCAAAATAGCCCGGTCCCCTTGAATCATCGCAAACGGGGTCACGTCCACCGGAACCATCGCGCCTCCGCTGATAATGGCGCAGCGTCCCACGCGGATGCGTTGATGAAGTCCTGCCAAAGCGCTGATAAAAACCCGGTCTGCAATTTCGACATGTCCGGCCAACTGCGCGCCATTGGCCATAATAACGTCATTTGAAATCACGCAATCATGCGCGATGTGCGCGAGCGCCATAAAATATCCGTTGTCTCCCACCTGCGTGATTCCTTTATCAAGAGTCGTTCCGCGATGAACGGTAACGCCTTCGCGAAAAGTGCAATTACTTCCGATCACCAGTTTTGTTTTTTCGTTTTTATAGAGAAGATGTTGAGGCGCAAAGCCCAAACTCGCCTGCGGAAACACCACGCATCCGCTTCCCAGTTCCGTGTATTCAATGACGGCGTTAGAAATAATCTGGCAGTTGTCTCCGATCACCGTATCCGGTCCAATAACAACAAAGGGACCAATTGTGACGTTGGACCCAATCTTGCTTGAAGGATGGATGACAGCGGACGAATGAATCGTCATTGAGGCGTGGCCCTGTCAGCTATGGCAAATGAGAATAAAGCCTCCGTGGCCACTTCGCCGTTCACTTTTCCAACGCCTTTGGCCTTACCGGCGCGAGATCCCATTCGCAGCATTTCCACATGAAGTTCAAGAACATCACCAGGTCCCACGGGTTTTCTGAATTTCACTTCATCGATTCCCATGAAAAACGCCAGTTTGCCCTTCATGTTGGGCCTGGAAAACATTAACGCGCAAGCAGTTTGAGCCAATGCTTCAATGATTAAAACGCCCGGCATGATCGGATGGCCGGGAAAATGACCTTGGAAAAAATGTTCATTCATCGTCACGCATTTGCGGCCGATGGCGATTTTTTCTTCTTCGATAATGTCCACGCGGTCTATCAACAAAAATGGAAAACGGTGCGGAATGGCATCCATAATCTTTAGGATGTCCAAGGTCCTCACGGGCGCCGCCGGTTTTTTCGATCTCAATTTGAAAAGCGGACGTGTCCGATTTTCCCCGGCGTGGAAAAAACTCCTCGGCTACGCATCCGCCGAGCTGCCCGACACCCTCGAGACGTGGAACCAACTCATCCATCCCGACGATTCTGCCGCGACACCCACCAGGATCGGCAGGAAAACCGCGGCCGGCTCCAGGCCGTTCAGCGTCGAGTTCCGAATGAAGCACCAGCGTGGCCACTGGG
>CAZJOE010000259.1:0-3772 GCA_964547555.1 uncultured Elusimicrobia bacterium
TGTTTCTCGACTCGCTGGACGCTGAGATCGCCGTCGTGAAGGAATTTTGGGAGACAAGTCGGCCGACGTGGGAGAATTCGTGACACCGCAACGGAAAGTGGCGACGCTGGTGTCTATTAAGAACGTGGTTGTTGAAGTGGGAATCATCGAGAAACAGATCGATAAGGTCTATCCCAATCAGAAGATCACCGTTTCTTTGGACGCCTATCCGGGCAATATTTTTGAGGGAAAAATCGAAACCATTTCACCGTTGATCAGTCCCGATTCAAGCAAAACCTTTTCTATCCGGGCCAAAATTCCCAATCCCGACAGTTTGCTTCTCCCAGGGATGTTCGCCCGGACGCGTATCATCACCTACGAAGCGGACGATGCCATCTCCATTCCCAATGACGCGCTCGTCAAAACTCCCGGCGGATTTCAAGTTTTTGTGGTGAACGCCGAGAATCTCGCCGAGGCCCGCGATGTGGAAGTGGGACATGTGGCCACGGAATCGACCCAAATTAAAACCGGTCTTAATCCCGGTGAAATCGTCATTGTTCAAAAGCCGCCCGAGCTGAAAGCCGGGGCTAAAGTTAAAATTATCGAAGTCCAAAAGTGAAACTCCGACCTCGCCTGACTTTTTTCACCGTCTTTCTCGTCGCTTTGGTGGTAGGGATCAGCAGTGTCATCACCGTCCTTTCCCTTCGTTACGTCCTGGGCAATGAAATGGAATCCACCCAGCGGACTCTCTTCAATAATTTTTTCGAAGCCAGCCATGACGCCCTTTATTTGGGGGACGACCTGGCCGTTCAAGGATACAGCGAATCGCTGGAACGTTCGGTGACAGGGCTCGCCTATGCAGTGATCATTGACCGTTCTAGGTCTGGTGTTCAGTTGGGCGGTCTGGAAAGCCTTCAGCGCTTTAAACGCGTCCAGCCCAAATGCGCTCCTTCGACGGGTGCGGAAGATGAGATCGCCCAGTTGATTGACTTCACTACCGCCGACAAGGAAAAGTGGAGGACCTTTTGCAAAGATGTTTCCTTGGTGAACATTCGGGGCCGCAAAATGCGAGGGACCGTGTTCCTGGGGTTTAATATGAATTTTTATTCGATGGAATTAAACTCCGTTATCGATCGGATATGGACGCAACAGATTTGGTTGATGGTGGGCGTTTTATTGTTGGGATTTATTTCCTCTTACTTTCTCGCCGGCCGTTTGACCAAACCGATCAACACCCTCACCATGGGGGCCAAGGCCATTGGCGACGGAAATTTGGAAACCCAAATTCCCATCGAGAGCACGGACGAGTTGGGATTCCTTGCCAAAGAATTCAATTTAATGGCCGATAAACTTCGCGAATTGGACCAATTGAAGGACGAATTTATTTCCAGTGTATCGCATGAGTTGCGGTCTCCTCTCGCCGCGATATCCGGGTATGTCGAGCTTCTTCAAAATAAACCGCTCGAAGAAATGGATCCCGCGAAAAGAAATAAAGCATTCGGAATCATTCAAGAGAGCACCACCCGGCTCGCGCACTTCATCAACGATATTTTGGACTATGCCAAGATTAAATCCGGGCATATGAATCTCAATAAAACCACATTCAGTCTCAAAACTTTGTCGGAAGATATCCTGAATTTATTCCATGCGCTTACCGAAAAAAAAGAAATAACGACCATCATCGACATTTCCAATCAGATCGGTGACATCCGGGCTGACCAAGAGAAAATCCGCCAGGTCCTCACAAATCTTGTATCAAACGCCTTGAAATTTACGCCCGCCGGGGGCAGAATCCGAATAGGCGCGAAAAATCAGGGCGAATTCATTCAGATCTCTGTTCAAGACTCAGGCATCGGAATTCCGGACGAAGCCAAAGAAGCTGTTTTTGAAAGATTTAAACAAGTGAACCAAGACACATCCAAAGCCGACAGCGACGTGAAAGTGAAAGGGACCGGTTTGGGTTTGGCCATCGCCAAGGGCATCATTGAATCGCATGGCGGACGGATTTGGTTGGAAAGCGAGCTTGGAAAAGGGACCACTTTTAACTTTACGCTTCCATTGGATGCTTGAGTGGGAAAAAAATGGCGAAAAAGAAAGTTCTTATCATTGATGATGACGAGTCTCTGTGTGGCATTCTCGATGATTTCTTAAGCGATCATGGGTACCGGGTTATATTGGCCCATCGGGGTCTCACGGGTTTTAAAAAAGCCAAAGAAGAGCAGCCTCATTTGATCGTTCTTGATTTAGACATGCCGGACATGAATGGCTATGAAGTCTGCAAGAAAATCAGAAAAGTCTCGTATCTACAAAATACGCCCATCGTCATGTTGACGGCGCGCTCGGGAGAAAAAGCGGAAGTGCAGGGTTTTGAAGCGGGCGTGGACGATTATATTTCGAAGCCGTTTAAAGCCAAAGGACTTTTGGTCAGGATCGAGACGGCCATTGGACGCAGCACCAAACAGTTGGACGCCAACGCGCTCACGCATCTTCCGGGGAATCAGGCGATCTTTAAAGAAATTGAGGACCGCATCACAGCGGGAGACAAGTTTTCGGTCTTTTACATGGATTTGAATAATTTCAAAGCCTTCAACGATCGTTACGGATTTATTCGGGGAGACGAAGCGATTAAGCTAACATCCAATGTGCTGGTTGAATGCTTTGAAAAAGAAGGGTTGGAGAAATCTTTTCTGGGGCATGTGGGCGGGGACGACTTTGTTGGAATTGTCGGCGGTTTTAAAGTCGACCATTTGTGCGAAGACATCATCGGAAAATTTGATGCGGCCATCTTTGAACTGTATGATGAGGCCGACCGGAAGAAAGGGTTTATTTCGACGACGGATAGAAAAGGAAACAAAGCGGACGTGCCCATTATGGGATTGGCCATCGCCGTCGTGACCAATAAACTAAAATCTTTTTCGCATCCGGGTGAAGTGGCGCTGTTGGCCGGAGATTTAAAGCGAGTCGTAAAAAGTCAGAACCACTCGTGGTTCGTGATTGATCGAAGATCTTAAGGGAAGGGGATTACCGCATGTCCAAAAAAAGAATTCTGATCGTAGACGACGAAGTTCAAATTTGTCAGTTGGTCAAAGACGTTTTGGAAGAAGACAATTACACGGCCACCACCTCTCATTCGACCGATGAGGCTTTCCAAAAAATAAAAATGGCCCTTCCCGATTTAATCCTGCTGGATGTCCGCCTTCCCACGATCGGCGGTTTGGAATTCTGCCGGCAACTGAAGCAAGACCAGCGGACCCGAAAAGTGCCCATCATCATGTTGACCGTTCAAGACACGGAGACGGACAAAGTGATCGGTCTGGAAGTCGGCGCCGATGATTATCTGACCAAACCCTTTGGAAACCGAGAACTGTTGGCCCGCATCAAAGCCGTGTTTAGACGCCTCGACATGAATAAAACCGACGGGGATGCCATCATCAAGATCGGGCCTCTCGAAATCGATTTGGACATGCACGAAGTGAAGAACAAAGGGAAAGAATTGATGCTCACCCCCAAAGAATTCGAACTGCTCGTGGCGTTGGCCAAAAATAAAAACAAAGCGCTTCGCCGCGAAGCCTTGATGTCGGCCGTGTGGGGATACGATTATCCCGGAACGCTCGGCACCATCGATGTGCATATCAGACATCTTCGCAAGAAACTCGGAGAAGGCGGCCGGTATATAAAAACGCTGATCGGCGTGGGTTACCGGTTGGATGATAAGCTCTAACCCTTCCGCGTCCATGGCCCCTAACGCCAAGCCCCACAAACCAATTTCTGCCCCAGAGGCCGACGCGCCTCA
>CAZJOE010000260.1:0-3744 GCA_964547555.1 uncultured Elusimicrobia bacterium
GACAGCGGCGGGAGGGGCCCCGGTTTATATCGGTCCTCGCGGCGAACGTTACACCGGTCTTGAAATTTGGGCCAACCATATTGAAAACATTCTTAACCAACGGTTTATTGTTCGCCCCTCCTGGGCACCTTTTTTTGAGTGGGGCACGATTTTTCTGGCGGCGCTTCTTGTCATTCTGGCGCTTCCTCTCCTGAAAGCCCGTGTCTCGGTTCCCCTTTCTGCCGTCCTTCTCCTCGGTTTTATAGGCGCGAGTTGGTATCTGTTCGTTCTTCAAGGCAAATGGGTTTCCCCCGCTTATGGATCCACTCTTCTCGCCATGGGATTTATGGTGCTTGTGGGCAAACGATTGGTCTTCACCGAACACGGGAAAGAAATGGTGGAAGCCGAAGGGATGGAAACCAACAAAATGCTCGGCCTTTCATTCCAAGGGCAAGGCATGCTTGATTTGGCGTTCGAAAAATTCCGCAAATGTCCGATGGACGAATCGATCGCTGAATTGCTCTACAATTTGGGATTGGACATGGAACGGAAGCGGATGTTCTCCAAAGCCGCCGCGGTTTATGAACACATCGCCAGCGACGATCCCAAATATAAGGACGTCCAACAAAAAATTGATTTGCTTAAAAAAGCCAGCGACGGGGCCGTCTTCGGAAGCATTGGAAAGAAAGGGTCCGACGCGACCGTGGTGGTGGATGGACTGGGACAATTTACAACGCTCGGCCGCTATGAGGTTCAAAAAGAATTGGGCCGGGGCGCGATGGGAATCGTGTATCTAGGAAAAGACCCCAAAATTAATCGGCAAGTGGCCATTAAAACTCTCCGGTTCGAAGAAGCAATGGATGACGAACAAACCAAATCCATCAAAGAAAGATTTTTCCGGGAAGCCGAATCGGCGGGAAATCTGACCCATCCCAATATCATTAGGATTTTCGACGCCGGCGAGGACCAAGAAGTGGCCTATATCGCCATGGAGCTATTAGACGGTTACGATTTAAAAAGATACACCGAGAAATCGGCTCTCCTCAGCATGGAACGCACGCTGGATGTGGTCGCGCAAATTGCCGATGCCTTGGAATATGCGCACAAACAAGGCGTCGTTCACCGCGACATCAAACCCGGAAATATCATGGTTTTAAAAGATGATACGCTTCGCATCACCGACTTTGGAATCGCCAGAATTCAAGCCACCTCCAAAACCGCGACCGGCGCTGTTTTGGGAACACCGGCGTATATGAGCCCCGAACAAGTGAACGGCAAGAAAGTCGACGGACGAGCGGATATTTTTTCTTTGGGTGTCACCCTCTTTGAAATGTTGACGGGCGAAAAACCATTTCAAGCCGATAGCATTGCCGCCCTTCTTTACCGAATTGCCAATGTGGATCATCCCGATCCAAGAGAATACAATCCTCAAATTCCCGAAAGCGTCGTCAACATTATTAAAAAAGCGTTGGCCAAAGATCCCGAAGCCCGGTATCAACATGCAGGAGAAATGGCCGATGATTTAAAAATGGCCGCGAAAAATATCACGGGGGCAAGCCAGACGGGGACGACTTCAGGACCGATTTTGGATGAAACCGGGTTAAAAGAGAGTGAACTCTCCAAAGATTTCATGTCTGAACTGGAAGATACATTCAACGTGACAGAATCGACCGTCGGCATTCCCAAAGATAAGCCCATGGAAAATACCGTGGCGGATGAAAGAACTCATCCTTTTATTGAACCGACATATACAAAAGAGCCGCCCCCGACCGGGATTGTTTCCCCCATCGATGGACTTGAACAAAACAATCAAGACCAAAGTCCTTTACCCAAACAACCCAAACAAACTGACAAGTCCGCATGATTTATGAGGTATCGCTTGAACATAACCGGCAAAACTGATAAAGGCAAAAAAAGAAAAAACAACGAAGATTCTTTTTTCTACGATTCGGACCTCGGATTTATGTTGGTCGCCGATGGAATGGGCGGCCATGCGTCCGGAGAAGTGGCCAGCCAGCTGGCCACCAAACTATGCACGGAACAGCTAAAGCGCGCCCTTAAAACCGGACAGGTACCGGTAGAGAAACACGTGGCCCCGCACCCCGAATTGGACCCGAGGACCGTTCTTTTGGGCGATTGCATAAAGTTTTCAAATTACGCGGTGTATGAAGCAGGGCAAACGGAAGCAAACCGCAACATGGGCACCACCATAGTGGTGGCCCTTTGGTTGGACGGAAAATTGGCCATCGGACATGTGGGCGACAGCCGGTTGTATGTCATCAGAAATGGCACCATCACCCAATGCACCAGCGACCACAGCTTTATTCAGGAACAAATCGACCGGGGTTTTATCAAACCCGAAGAAGCCGAAAAGTCTGAAATGAGAAACATGCTCACGCGGTCGGTGGGCGTTAAAGACGACGTGGATGTGGACCTCATGGAAATCCAATTAAGCATCGGCGATTACATCCTTCTCTGTTCAGATGGATTGACCAAAATGTTGGATGACGAACAAATCGCCGCGACCGTTATGGAAAAAAAGGAACCTCAACTTATTGTGGACGAATTAATCAACCGGGCCAACGACGCGGGCGGACTGGACAACGTGACCGCGGTCGTCGCCTACATTCAAAATATTCCGTCGTTGACCGAGAAAGTCAAAGGCCTCTTCTCCGGGCAACGGTCGACCTCCGGAGGAAATTAAGATGGCCAAAATTTATTTGAAATTCAATATGGCTGTCATTAAAGAGATCGAGCTTAAAAAAGACGAACTCACCTTCGGACGCAAGCCCAACAATGACATTGTGATCGACAATCCGGCCGTTTCAGGATTTCACGGGAAAATATTAAAAGAAGGCGACAGTTATTACGTGGAGGACTTAAACAGCACCAACGGAACCTTCTTGAATGGGCAGCGCGTCAAAAAAACCGCGCTGAAAAATAAAGATCAGGTTGGGATTGCCCGGCATGTGATTGAATTTTCGACGGACAGCGCGCCTGTAAAAGTGGCAGATCCCTCTGCTCCCGCAGGACCCGCCGGGCCGGCTCCAACAACAGAAAGGGCGGCGGAAGAAATTACGCCTGAAAAAAGTAACCAATTGGAAATTCTGCGCCAGAGCCTCGGCCTTCCAGCCAAAGCCCTCATAACTCCGACTCCCGCGAATATTCCCCCGCCGCCTCCAGCACCGGCGGCATCTCCATCGGCCCCTATCATTTTACGGCCTGGAAATCAGGCTGGCGGAACGACCACGCCACGGCCCGGCACCTCTTCCGATGATTTTTTTGCGCAGAACACACCGATTGCCACACCCGTCCCCGATCAAAATCCAGCCATGGTCCGTATCGTTGCCGGGGCCGTCAATGGTCAATCGGAGATTAAGATCAAAGACATGATCACCTACATTGGAACATCCGACAAAGCGGCGATCAAAATTAAAGGATTGATGGCCCCTAGTTTGGCCGCCGCCATCAGCAAACGGCCCGAAGGGTACTTTTTGAAAGCTGTTAAAGCGGGCTATCCCAAGGTCAATAGCAACTCCGTTCAAGAACAAATTCTGCTGGAAAATGGGGCTTTAATTGAGGTGGGCGGCACCAATATGGTCTTCTACCTTCCCAATTCGAAAAAAGATTCCGAGTAGCAACATCCCCCTTGCTTTCCGCTTCCTATTTTCGGAAGCTTACCCGCCAAAAGTCATTTGCCTTGGGCATTGAAAATCCAGTTTTACCCTGATATCTCTATAAGGTCTTATGAGCGACAATAATTTG
>CAZJOE010000261.1:0-3734 GCA_964547555.1 uncultured Elusimicrobia bacterium
AAGGGTTGAGTCGTGTCCGCCAAAGGTCCAGGAACATTTTTAACGATGGCGTCGAAAAGAGGGATGAGATCGGTTGATTTCTGCTCCAAATCCATCGTGGCCCAGCCGTCGCGGCCGGAAGCATAAACGATAGGGAAATCCAATTGTTTGTCATGGGCGCCGAGGTCCATGAACAACGCGAAAGTTTTATCCAACGCCTCGTAAGGTTTGGCGCCGGGGCGGTCGACTTTGTTGACGACCACAATGGGATGAAGACCCAGTTCTAAGGACTTTTTAAGAACAAATCTTGTTTGGGGCATGGGACCATCAAAAGCGTCCACGAGAAGCAAGACACCATCCACCATTTTGAGAATTCGTTCCACTTCGCTGCCGAAGTCGGCGTGGCCCGGGGTATCAACGATGTTGATGGTGGTGCCTTTATATAGGACGGAGGTGTTTTTGGCGAGAATGGTGATGCCGCGTTCCCGCTCCAAGTCATTGGAGTCCATCACGCATTCCTGGGCTTCGTCCGCTTTGACGGCAAAAGCGCCCGTTTGCTTAAGCAAGGCGTCAACCAGCGTCGTTTTTCCATGGTCAACGTGCGCGATAATAGCGATATTGCGAACGTCCGTTCGCCGATCCGTGTTTGTTGTTGTCATAATTTGGGATTTATCTAGTCCAGGAGGTCTTCGTCTAAAGGTCTTCCGGAAGGAGCCGATTCTAGCATTTTCCTTCTCAAATTCGAAATTGTAAGATCGGGCCATGTTAAAAGTCATTGATGTCCAAGACACCCCCAATCCCGATGCCCTCAAATTTATGTTGGATGGCACCATTCTCGCCTCTGGCGTCCGCCAGTTTGATTCAGCCAGCGCCGGCCAGTCCGATCCGTTGGCCAAAGAACTCTTTTCTATTCCCGGCGTCCAATCCGTTTTTTATATGGGTCAGTTTGTGACCGTGACCAAAACGGGCGAAGTCAAATGGACCCAAATCCAACCTAAAATCAACCAGGCCATTCGCGATAAAGGAACCTCTGTTTCTAAAGAAGGCAACTTTGACAAATCGACTTTAACGGCGGCCGACAATGAATTGCTGGGAAAAATAAACATCGTTTTGAATGAATCCGTTAAACCGGCTTTGGCGGGTGATGGCGGCGGCATGGAAGTGATGGGGCTCGATGGCTTTGTTCTCAAAATTCATTATCAAGGCGCTTGCGGCAGCTGTCCCAGTTCGACCGCTGGAACCATGGTGGCCGTTCAAAATCTTCTGCAACGCATGGTAGATTCCCGCATCAAAGTCGTTTCCGTTTAGTTCCTCGAAAACAAGTGCCGGCTTAAGTCGGGATTTTCCATTCCTACCGGGGGAGTCCATTGGAGATCCAAGGTCGCCCCTCCTCCCCAATCAAAATATTTAATTTGAAGATCGTGATAACCTCGCGATAGTTCAACTCTCCGGGACAATTCTCCATAGGTGTGCCGCCCGCCATTCTCGATCACTTTTTCCCCATCGATAAAAAGAAACGAGCCGTCATCCGATCCCAATTTAAATTTATAGGTTCCCTCGCGAGGAATTTCCAGATACCCACTCCATTCAATGGAACAGGGACTTTTAAAAAAACGCGGCTGATTGGCGTCAAATTGAAAATTGATATTGGAAACGTTGCGATTTATTTTCTTTCGCAAGTTATGAAAATAAATTCCGGGATAAATAGTTTCCGTAAGACCGGGCTTTAAGTTTTTCAGGTTGGATTGAGACATTGGCAAATCCAACGTTTCCTTTGTCGAAACCGGAGCGGTACTCAGCCCCAGCACCTCAAAGCGCCTAACCTCTTTTCCAGTGGCGTAGACACTGTAATTCTCCGTGCGAATTATTAACGGGAAATTTTCTTCAAAAGAAGAGTCTCGGGCTTTCGCGGTTTCAATTTCATGTTTTCCAACCACGATATAATCCACCTTATAGCGAGTGAAGAGTTCTTTTCGTTCAGGATGACGCAACATAGCGCGGTTGTCTTTTTGAGTCTGATGGTAATCATAGCCATGCGACCACAACAAGGTCGGATGGCTGAAGACGACTTGCCGTCCGGTTAA
Organism: uncultured Elusimicrobia bacterium; assembly: GCA_964547555.1. Taxonomy (GTDB): domain Bacteria; phylum Elusimicrobiota; class Elusimicrobia; order F11; family F11; genus CAZJOE01. The sequence continues at coordinate 2,064 of CAZJOE010000261.1, forward strand.
ATTGGAAAGCCAAGAGTGATACCTTTCCCCCTGGACCCAAATCGAAGCGGGGTCCGTATTTTTCTTGGCCCAGTCCGCTAAAAATATTTCTTCAGGCGAGTACATAATGAAGCTTTGAGCGGAACGATGAAGAAGATGCGCTGCATGACCCAAGCCAGAGAGAATCGAAAATAAAAACAGGGCCGTTCCCCAAAGCCGAGGAAGTCGGAAAATAAAATAGCCGGCGAACCCCGACATCCCAACCGCGGCCCAGATAAAAAGCTTGGTGTTGTCGAAAATCCAAGGTTGAAACAAGAAAAGGTTGACCACCGCGAATAAAATGAAGAAAGGAAGTCCTTTAAACAAAGCCGCCCTTTTTTCTGAAGGCGTCGATTGAGAACGGATGAACCATACAAATCCCACGACCGCTATCAGCGGCACGATTCCCCAGTTTTTTATCCAAAACCAAAGAAAATTCACTTGATCCTCTCCCGCATACCATCCAGGCATCCATTGGAAAAAAGCGTTTTCTCCTATATTCCTCACCAAAAAAATCTTGATCAAGGGAACGGCCAAAAGGGTCGTGCAACAAAATAAGATCGCCCAAGATTTAATTCTATTTTTATCTCCCATCGCCCAAAGCGCCAGGATGACGAAAGCGGCCAGAAAAGAATGCGTGTGAATGATCGGCATGAACCCCAAAATAATTCCCGCTCCGATCACCGGTAGAATTCTTTTTTTGGCGGCGATGACCAAAACAAGCGCAGCCAGCATCAGCGGAAATCCGTGGGTCAGAGCGCGTTGAGGAATCAATAAGCTATCCAAGAAGGGCGGGATGCGGGTAGGTTCTTTCAAAAAGAAAAGGCCGCCGTTGAGGAAAAAGATCAGGGAAGAGAGGAGGGCGACTCGTCGTGAGTGAAGGAACACCACATAAAAAATAAACAAGGCGACGACGCCCAGCAGAGAAAAAATGAGGCTGGGCCAAACGAAGGCCGCAAAGAAGTCAACCCCAAGGCGAATTAAAAGTGCCGAGAGGAAATTGGCGAAAAAAGGATAACCGAACGAGGCATTGATAAGAAGGGGGCTCGTGGTGAGGAAAAGTTTTCGATAAGCCATGGAGGACCCCATGGTGAAATGCGCGGTCCAATCGCCCCAGATGTTGACTTGTCCGGCCACCACATTGCCTGCCGCGTCGACAAAGAAAGCCCTCAGCCAGAAGACCGTGAAAAATAACGTCCAAGCGGAAAAATAAGCGGTGACCAGCGGGTGGCGTTTGAAGAGTTTAAACATTCGGGAATTATCCATTAAATTGAATCAAGTCTGAATATCGTATAGAGTACGGTTTCGAAAAAATATTCCATGGAGGCCATCATGCCAGCAAAAAGCATCGAATGCAAAGTTGTTAAAGTTTTACAGGAAGCCAAATCAATGGGCGGTACCAATCAAATCCGAATCGTTCGCTGGATCGTGGATGGAAAGGACACCGGAGCCCTCCTGGAAAAAAGAAATTTCTTCGCGTCCAAAGAAGGCGACGAAAAAATGGGCAAAGCCAAAGGCATGAACAAAGAAGAAGTCCGTTATCTCATTGATAACTGGAAAGAGATCGAAGGCCTAATGGGCTAACCCCCCCTCCTGAAGGGAACCTCTGCCGCTCCTAGGCGTTGTAAGAGGCATGATGAATAAACAAAATCC
>CAZJOE010000262.1:0-3719 GCA_964547555.1 uncultured Elusimicrobia bacterium
CCTTCCAGGATGATGTTGGATTGTTCCAACTCGTGGACGCGCTCGCGGACCAAATCCATTTCTTTTTTGACCAGCCGGACTTCATCATTTTTCGCGCCGATGATGTCCTGGCATTGCTTCTCGATAGCGGCGATTCTTTTCTTAAAAAATTCCCAACTCTTGTTGAGAATAAAATGGTCGGAGGCAAGGGGATCGGATGAATAAGGACCGGAAGAGACCGCCGGTTTGTTGGTCAAGCGCTCGAGGATCGCGCTCATCTCTCGATCAAGATCTTTTGGTTCCATGGTCACCCTTCTTTTTTATGATGCGCTTGACTTCTTCGTTGAACTGGGCCACTTCAAATGGTTTGGCCAAATATCCCGACGCCCCGGCCGCTTTGATCCGTTCTTCGTTTTGGAGTGTGTCGTAACCGGTGAGGGCCAAAATGGGCGTCATCTTGGTCGCGGGATAGGACCGCAAATATTCGCAGACTTCAAACCCGGTGATTCCCGGCATCATCAAATCCAGCACCACCAAATCCCAGCCGCCTTCCCGCCAAGTTCCTTTTCTAAATCCATCTCCGTCAACAATGTGTTCAACTTTCGTCCCCTCATAAAAACTCTCCAGAACTGAAATGATTGTTTCTGAAACGTCCGGATCGTCTTCAATAAGGAGAACTTTGAGACTCATGTGGACAATCCTGATCCAAGAGAGAAAAGGGAACTGGTGGCGGGGGTGCTAATTTTAAGAGGAAGCGTCAAATAAAAAGTGGCCCCGCGATTTAATCCATCACTTTCAACGCGAAGATCACCCCCGTGTTTCTGAACGATTCCCATAGAGACGGCCAACACCAAACCCGTGCCTTGTACAATTTCTTTGGTGGTAAAAAACGGTTCGAAAATTTGATTGATGTGTTCTTCGGCGATTCCGATTCCCGTGTCGGAAACTTTCACTTCAACCCACGGCCCTTCGATCATTTTGGGTGGCGCCCCCTTTCGGCGGTCGAGCACCTTGAGAGGCCGGCGGTGAGTTTGAGTTTCCACAATAAGAGCTCCGCCCCGAGGCATCGCTTGAATCGCGTTGTTAATTAAATTAAGCAGCACTTGCTGCAACTCGGAAGAGTTCGCTTGAATTCTCGGAAGGGCCTTGGCGAGACGTTTTTCAATATTGACTTTGGCCCGTTTTAAATCGGCCTCACACAAATCGACAGAGGACTTAACAATCTCATTCACGTCGATCGGCTCAAATGAAATTTGGCTGGGGCGGGAGAAATCCAAAAGACCGCGGACAATTTTCTTACACCGCAGCCCCGCGTTTTCAATTTTCTTAAGAGAAGCATGCACCGGGTCCGTGTCTGGAATTTTAGCCAAAAGAATTTGCGCTTGGCCCAACACCGCGGTTAAAGGATTGTTGATTTCATGCGCGACACCCCCGGCGAGTTGTCCGACGGCGCTCATGCGGTCCATGTGGACGGCTTGCATCTGAAGTTGCTTCACGTTTTCAGCCATCGTGTTAAAGGATTTGGCCAAGGTCCCAAATTCATTTTTAGAAGGGAGATCAATGCGATGGTCCCAGTGACCTTTTCCGAATTCTTCCGTTCCTTTCCTCAATATTTCAAGCGGCATCAGAACAGCGCGGTAGAGAGACCGGAACAGGAAAATTCCGAAAAGAAACGAAAATAGAAACATCATCGCCACGGCCTCGCCCCCTTTGACCATCAGCGATTGGACTTTCTCGAAAGTCGCGTCGGCCTCGGAGGATTTTTCTTTTTCCAGGGTGTCGACTTTTTGAAAAAGCATCTTAAACATCGGCGTTAATTTGGCGCTATATTCCTCATGCGCAATGGACTTCTGTCCGCGTTTGTAATCTTCAGAAACCTTTATGGAGAGAGCGTTTGTTTGTACATACATCGGATAAAAATCCTTGTACCAAGCGGGAGGATTGGACCCGAATTGCTTATTAAGTTCGTCCAATTTCTTTTTGGCCAATCGGGAGGAGTCTTCAAAATTCAGTTTTTCATTGGGATCATCAAGAAGAAGGTAACGGCTGATGGCGACTTTCTGAGTGTTGATGAAAGAACGCAGTTCGCGAATGGCGTTCAAGGAATACATGGCATCGATGGATTGCCTAAAAGCCCCCACAATAATAGGACGGCCACGATAGAGAACCCCGCCCATTAATAGGAGCAAGGTAATCATCAGAAAGAATATGCTAGCCAGGCGTTTTCGAATGCTCATGATATTTACTTGCTAGAAGGGTAAGTGAAACGCGCTGATAAATCCACCCTATTTTGAAGTCTTTGGGGACGGAAGTTAAGCGCAACGGACGGCAAAAACAGGCTTTTTGCCGGTTAGAAATGGAATATGAAGCTGGGGTTGAATACGAAGGCTTTCATTCTTTGACAAGCGGCCATATTTGATTTTAAAAAAGGCGGCGGAGGCGATCATCGCGGCGTTGTCGGTGCATAGATGAAGCGGTGCGATAAAAAGGTTTATTTTTTCCTTACGGCACTCGGATCCCAGTCTTTTTCGAAGCAAACTATTCGCCGCCACTCCCCCGCCCACAACAATGTGAGGAAATTTTAAAGCCTTCGCGGCGGCCATTGTTTTTCCGACCAAAACATCCACCACCGCGGCTTGAAAACCAGCGACGAGATCCGCTTTCTCTGTGAGACTCCAGCTTTTCTTTTCGCGCAACTTATACATCATGGCGGTTTTGATTCCACTAAATGAAAAATCCCAAGTTCCTGGAAGCCAAGGGCGAGGAAAAGAGAAGCGGTCCTTATTCCCCGATTTCGCCATTCGGTCAATCACGGGTCCTCCCGGATATCCCAAGGCCAACATCTTGGCCACTTTATCGAAAGCTTCTCCAGCCGCGTCGTCACGGGTTCGGCCCAGCAATTTATAATGACCCCACTTCTCAGCCACGATTAATTCCGTGTGTCCACCTGAAACAACCAAACCCAAAAAGGGCGGACGAATGGAATTTTCAGCCAGCGCAGGCGATAACAAATGCCCTTCAATATGATTCACTCCCACAACAGGTTTTTCCCAACTCCATGCCAATGCTTCGGCGGTCATTTTCCCTACCAATAAAGCGCCTACCAATCCGGGACCGACGGTCACGCCGATCGCATCGATTTTTTTCAGATCGGACATCCGCGCTTTTCGAAGAGCTTTATCGATAACTTGATTGATGGAAAGAACATGCGCGCGGCTCGCGATCTCAGGCACAACGCCCAAATAAGGTTGGTGAATTTCAATTTGGCTCGCCACAACGGAAGAGAGAATGGTTGTCCCATTCTTAACAACAGCGGCAGCGGATTCGTCGCAGGATGTTTCGATACCGAGGAGATTCAAGTTACTGAAAGGAAATTTCTTGGTAAATGCGCGAACCGCGCTTGATGAGGAGAACGGCTTTGTCTTTTTCGCGAGTCAACTTCACTTCGGCCCCGGCTTTTTCAAGATCTTGGACGATATCATTAAGTTTTACCGGATTGATTTTCTTCATCGAAAGATGACGAACGACATATTCACCATTCGAATCGTTTTTAAGCTCGTTGACGCTCGAGATGAGATCTTCATTCTTTAATCCGATTTGAGTGAGGCTGTGGCGCAGGACCGAATCGAATTTGGCGTCCCACTTCTTGATGGAAAACTGCGCCGAGTTCGACAGGCCCCACCAGAGCAGGCTTCCGGAAAGAACAAAAGCGCAGCTAACGAAGAACTTTTTCACCCTTC
>CAZJOE010000263.1:0-3716 GCA_964547555.1 uncultured Elusimicrobia bacterium
CGATCCCAAGATCCAGTTTCACGAGAGCATCAAAGATATTGAGCAACGACTCGGAGACCCCAATGTGCGCCTGGAGTCATTTATTATCTCGAATACCCCATCGCACGAGATGAGAATGCTCTGGAACATGGAGAAGAGGGAAATGCAAAAGCATAATGTTCTCTTTCAAGAAGAGGACCAAGACAACTATGTCAGGAGCATGCTGGATAACGCAATATCGAGAAAAGTGAAATGAAATACAAACCCGTCGATTGGGGCGGCAACCTTAACTTCTCAAAAATTGACCCCAACTATCCCCCGAAGCCTGTGATTGAAAGGGATGGGCGCTCTCCAAAGAATTCTGATCGGCATCGAACGTTGAAAGATCTGTTCTTTTCGGCCCTCCAGAACAGGGGGATTGCGCCACAACCATTGGAGCATACGTTTCTTGACGGCCTTGCCGCTGACAGTCTAGGGGTAGTTTTCAAGGGAAGCGATGCACCTCAATTTTTCTGTTTGGCGTATCAGCAGAAGAATTCTCTCCTGCATTTATCGAATTTGGATGACAAATTGAAAAAGCTACGAACCGAATTCAAGAAAAAAGGGATGACGAAGATTTCAATATTTCTCGTTATCGGTTTTTTTCCTGAAGGAAATATGCGCCAAACGGAGTTTTTTGTTCTTCCCGTGAGTATGAAAAGAGCATTCGCCAAAAATGGGTCAATTATATTTTCTTATGAAAGGTGCAATGAAGAAGCAAGTCGGAGAAGCCACGTTGTCAAATTGCAACAAGAATAAAACCATGTGGTGTGTGCCCTTGGCCGTGAAACGAGGAAGGCTTATGCGTGGATTTGAGTCTCAGTGGTTGACTATGCCGTACGGCACGAAGGCGGTTGCGACGTTTTTAGCGGGTTCAAGATGTTTGAGCTGGTCGTCAAAATAGATATCCGGAGCGAAAGATTTAATGAATGGCGCTTTCTCCGCGCCGCCTAAAAAGAAGGTTTCATCAATAATGAGGCCTTTATCGCGACAGGTCGTTACAAGTCTTTTATGAACGCGCGCATCTCTGGCAGTGATAATTGCTGTTCGGATTTTGGGATGATTTTTCCCTGCCTTTTCTTCCGCAACTTGCCTCAGTCGACCGATTGCTTTTAGGAATTCATAGATAGGTCCGGGCCGATGGGATTTTTTCGCAAACCGTTTTTCATGCGACACGAACGCTTTTAAGTCTTTCCGCTGATACACCGATTCCGCGCTGTCATCTGCAAGAACACCATCAAAGTCAAAACCAATACGCAATTCATCGTCAGGGATTCCATTTAGAAGGGTAGTTGACGCTTTATGAACTACGTGCGCGGCCGCGAATCCTTTCTCGATGGCCTCTTTAACGTCATGGGTACTACAAGATAGGTATAGCTTGGAGTTAAATGCCTCAAGGTATTTATATTTCGGCGCACCATTTGTGAATGCCGCACGGAGTATGGGCAGTGAATATTCTTCGATGGAATTAAATATGCGAACGGCGGTGTCAGCGTCGTTGCTTGAGACCAGGACAACTTCGGTAAGTTCGGTAGACAGGAGCTGGTTTAATTTCAGAAGTTTCTGGACGAGAGAGAATGCTGTGCCCTTACGGAGAATCTTTTGTTCATTCCGACGTTGGAGTTGCCTGTAACTTTTCAGGCCCTTGCGATTGAAAATCCCATTCTCCGCTTCAAGATCGAAGAGAGCTCTGGATGAAACCGCAATGACCAACTTGTCATTAAAAGAAAAGGGCATGTATTCAGGATTGACGGTTTTTCGCGGTGTTTCAAGGTTCCACCCAAATTAAGAACAGGCCAATTTCACGGGTTTTTTGACCTTAACCACTCAAAAATCGCCCACATCGATGCCAAATCTTCCTTGTTGTAAATCAGTATTTCCTTCATCACTTCGTCTCTTAATTCTGGATTTTCTGTTTCAGTTGCCTCGATATATTTGGCCATCGACCATTGCCCACCATACTCCTCTTGGGTGCGTTTAAATCCAACGTAAGGCTCAATCACTTTTAAGCTGTAACTCGGGAGTGGAAGGGCGATGGATTTCCTCGTGATTGGAAGTAAATCGAGGAGATTATTTTTAACCCGTTGGGCAATGCCATTCGGGTCACCGTGCCGTTCAACGTATTCGTCGACGTGGGTTTTTTCGTAACTCGCCCAATGAACAAATGGGATATCCCCATGTTTTTTAAAAATGGTGTTTGCTCCGTTGAGGAACGCATCCCAGCCATCCTTGTCCCCATGTTCACCAAATCCGGCGAGTGCCGGCTGAAATTCTTCGGAATCTTTTCCATAAACTTGCATGCCCCATAAATATATTTTACCGAGATCATTGAGTTGAGGCGGCATACCTTCTAAATCAAACATCACATAATTTGGGTGTTTAGGAATTCCAGGAGATCCGAAGACAATTTCTTTTCCAGTGGCGTGGGCCTGTGCATTTCGGAGGATTTCCTCTGCTCGCTTTCCAACCTTTTGAGTTTTTTTGCCCCAAGGTTTTTTGAGTTCTGAAAGCGTCGGCACGTTAAATATTGCGATGAGGTCATTCACGGTTTTGACTCCATTCTCTCGGAGCGCGGCGGTCAGGTTTTGGTCAACGGCGACGAGGAGTGCCACGTCGTTATCCGATTTAGCTTTTTGCCAACAGCGATCACTGAAACCACAACCACTGCATTTTGACCATCCGACGGGGCTATAGGGTTCGTGGGGAGTTGTTCGGATGGAGATTATTTTTCTTATTTCTTGGAGCGCTTGGCTGGAATCGTATGGAATGGAGACGATCTCATTCGTCCCGGAGTGAACTTCAATTCTTATTGGAGAGGTTTTTAGATTCTGCTCATAAAGCCATCCATAAAGTTGGAGTTGAAACACAATTTCCGAGTGGTCTTCCTCCGTTATTCTTTTGGCCATTTTCGAGTCTCGAATAACGTATCCATTGGATTCGAAAATCAGATAGTCAGGTTCGCCGATTATTTCGACGTCGGTATCGTTAACACGGAACGATGCTTTGAATCGAGGTTGATAAATTACAGGTGTTTGGGCACGAATCGCATCGATCGTTCGTTGCTCTCGGTTGGCTACAGATCGGAGATCCAGGGATTGAGGGAACGAATTAAGATGATTTTTCTCGTGTCGAATCCCAAGGTTTTTGAGGACATCGGCATACGGACTTGCAGGTGCCTCTGATTCTCCCGTGTGCTTTAAATAAACCCGCAGGTCACATGCTTTTGGTTGGTAGTAAGTATGGAAATCGGACGCTGTAAAAATCATCCCAGCGATTTTCTCTCAGAAGTGAAGAGAGCGCAAGCAATCAAATGAAAATTAAGATGGAACCGATGATATCTTCGAAGGACGTCTATTACGCTAACACGGGAGAAGCGACTGCACATTCCGGCATTTTATTTGAATCCGTCTCCGTTTCATATGAATTGGTTTGAATTATGTGAGCTGGGGCGGACACGTCCGCATTTTGGGTGACAACCGTCGCCGGTGGTGGCGTGTGGCGGGCGTTTTGGCGCTCTTTCATCGATGGGATTTTCGTGACAGCGGTGTCGCTGCTTGATGGGAGTAAGTGGGCATAAATCTGCGTGGTAACAATGGAGGAATGCCCCATCATGGAGCGAATACGGTTCATGTCCACCCCTTGGATCGCCAAATGCGACGCGAACGAATGTCTCAAGGTGTGGAGCGACCCTCGTTTGA
>CAZJOE010000264.1:0-3716 GCA_964547555.1 uncultured Elusimicrobia bacterium
CCAGTTTTGGTATCAATAATAAAGACGGCGCCATGGTTGAATTCCTCCCAGCCAATAAAGCTTATCAAGCCACTCCTCTATTAGGGTTCCGTTCGTTCATTTCCATGTCCAACCAGAAAGGTGTTTGGTATGAGCCTTTTTCCATGGGTCGGCGGGGTCCGCACCAGCGAATGATCGTTCGTCCCTACGAGCTGGAATTGACTGACGCCGATCCGGAAAGGGACGTCTCATTTCAAGTCGTCTATTTCGGTATCCCTCATGAAAGAGTGCCCTTATTAGGACGGTCTTTAACGTTTACAAACCGATCCAAGAAGACCGTCCAATTGAACGCGATTGATGGCCTGCCTCGTATTGTTCCCTACGGAATGAATGATTACCTTGTGAAAAACATGTCCCGCACTATTGAGGCTTTTGCCGAGGTGGGGAATATGAAGGCCCATGTTCCTTTTTTCAAATTGAAAATCGAGCCGAGCGACCGTCCCGAACTGAGCTGGTTGAATTCCGGCTTTTTTTCACTCTGTTTATCAAACGGAGATTTTATACCGGCCATTGTTGATCCTGTTCAGATATTTGGTTCTGATACCAGCTTTTTCCAGCCGAGTGAAATGTTCGGCCTCAACGGTTCTTCCACCGACCGGCAAATGACCTCAAATATTATGCCATCTTCTTTTTTTAATGCCCGCGTGACGTTGGCTCCGGGCCAATCTAAAACATGGACCTCCTATTTTGGACACGCCGTATCAGCCGAAGAGGCGGTCCATTTGGCCGGCCGCGTAAAAGAAGATCCCACTTATTTCCAAATTAAGCGGCAGGAAATGAAAAAGCTTTATGAAGATTTGGTTAATAAATTTGGGTTCCAAAGCGGTTTGGACAACCTCAATAATTACGCAAAAGTTAATTTCATGGATAATGTTTTAAGGGGGGGGCTGCCCGTTTCATTTGAACCGTCTCCCACGGTGCTCCACTTGTATTCAAGAAAACACGGCGACATGGAGCGTGATTACAATTCCTTCCAAATTTCAGCGACCCATTTCTCTCAAGGGAATGGGAATTTTCGCGATGTGAATCAGAATCGGCGTAACGACTTATTTGTCGCTCCTCAGATTGGCGCGGCCAATGTTGAATATTTTTTCAACTTGTTGCAGCTGGACGGATACAACCCGTTGGTCCTTAATCCGATTCGCTTTTTTGTTCCCAAGGACCTCTTGGGACGGGCGGGTCTTGCCAACAGTGATGACTCAAAACAGGATTTTCAAGAATTAAAAAAAGGTGCGGTTTTGGCGGGTCAAATTTACGAATTCGTTCAGAAATATTCGGCGGACCCGCTTAACATTAACAATGTGTTTCGAGAAATTATTCGTGAGTGCTCTCCCCAGGTTGTGGTCCAGCATGGAGAAGGTTATTGGATCGATCATTGGACTTACAATCTCGACCATCTCGATCAGTTTCTGTCCATTTATCCTGAGAAAAAGATGTGGTTGTTGTTCGAGAAAAACGACTTTACCTATTATGATTCCGATCATGCGGTGAGGCCTCGCCGGGAAAAATATGTCGTCACGCCCCAAGGCCAGTTGCGGCAGTATCAGTCGGTTGTGGAAAACCATCCCAAAAAACAGTTGCTGAATTCCCGGGTCCATGATTCTCATTTGGTGAGGACCGAGAATGGTCAGGGCGATATTTTTAGGACCAATCTCTTTGTGAAACTTCTCGGTCTTATTGCCGTCAAAACCAGTTCGCTGGATCCCTTGGGAATGGGAATCGAAATGGAAGCGGATAAGCCCGGTTGGTGTGACGCCCTCAACGGTTTGCCCGGATTGTTCGGCTCTTCCAGCCATGAACTGTACGAATTGCATCGCCTCGTGAAATTCATGAGAGAAGAAGCGATTCCGGTGTCTCCTCATAAAACAATCGAAGTTCCAACAGAAATTTATACCTTGGTCCGCGAAATTGAGGAAGCGTTTCAACCTCCGGTGCCCAAAGATTTTAGACAAACGTGGGACAAAATCGCGACCGCCCGGGAAAATTTCCGCGAGCGCACTTTTTTTGGAGTGTCGGGTAAAACGCGATCTTTCCGAATGATTGAGCTGGATAAAATCCTCGAGAAAATAGCGGGGGTCCTTTCGACCGCAGAGAAAAAAATACCCGATCCCAAAACCGGTCTTCCCACGTCCTATTTCATCTATTCCGTCGATTCAGCTCATTTAGAAACAAGCTGGCGGCAATATCTCTATAAAATAAATTGGAACCAACATCGGATCGTTCCTTTTTTGGAAGGAGCTGTTCACTCGCTCAAAGGCGCTCCGTTGGCCAAGGCCAAAACGATTTACAAAGCGGTGCGCCGGTCCGAGCTCTTTGATAAAAAATTGGGAATGTATAAGTTAAATGTTTCCCTGGATGAAGAGTCGACGGAAATTGGGCGAATCCGGGTTTTCTCCGCCGGATGGCTTGAGAACGAAGCCATTTTTCTACACATGCACTATAAGTATTTATTTGAAATTCTTCGGTCCGGTTTGACCGATGTGTTTTATCAGGAATTAAAGCAGGGATTAATTCCTTTTTTGGATCCCAAAGTTTATGGGCGGTCTATTTTTGAAAATTCTTCTTTTATCGCCAGTTCCAGCTTCCCCGACCGGAATCTCCATGGCAAAGGATTCGTGGCCCGATTGTCCGGAGCGACATCGGAATTTATCAGCATGATTTATTATTTGTTCGTGGGGCCCAAGCCCTTCCGCCTTCATGAAGGGGTCCCTGTTTTTCAACCGGAGCCCATGATTCCGTCCAACTGGTTTTCGACCCAGGAAAAAGACAATTTCCCCAAACATTCCGTCAAATTAATGTTGTTTGGCGTTCCCGTTACTTTTGTTAACAGTTCAGGCGCTTCTCACGCAAAACCGACGTCGTATGAGTGGATACTGGAAGGCAGGTTCCATGATCATGCGGGACGAAATTTGCCGGCGGACGCATCGCAGGCCTTTCGAGAGGGGCGGTTGGAGTGCTTAACGATTAATTTGGGGAAGCCGGGGAAAAAACAGAGTTAGTTTTTACCACAGGTAGAAGTATTTATTTTCCACGGAGTAATTTCCATTCGGAATATAAATCACTCCGTCCCGATTGTTGTAAGCGTAAGGTGAAGCCAGCATGGGGGTATAATCTTGCGGTCCCCAAATAATATAAGCATCTTTCGGGGGCGTCATGGACATGAGCGCTTCCGCGCTTTCATCGAAAACTTGAGATAATCCATTGAAGGTGGTCATCCTGTCATGAAGTTTTGGCGTCGCAACGGAAGAGATGTGTCGGGGAACCAATAAAGAAGTCAGGGAAAAACCGTCGGCTGTGTGAGAATCTCCTTGCGGGTAGGCCCCCAACGGCCAGAATCCATCCGTTTCAGAATAATAACTGGCGAGTCCCGACCGTAGAACTCCTAGGTTGGACCGGGATTTGGACTGATTGGCTCTTTGAAGGAGAACATCAAATCTAGGAATGACAATAGAGGTAATGGTTGCCAAGATGGCCACGACCATCATTAACTCAATAAGAGTGTAGCCCTTTGTTGGTGGGGAAAGGCGTTTCATGTTTTTTGAAGGGTTATCCTTTTGGCAATTGCCGATGAGACGACGATGGTGATCCCCGGTGCCGGTTTGAGCTGTGTTTTTCCGCGAGGGATGGGTTCGACCCAGAGGGAAGCGGGCCGGATCGAATGGACCAAGAACCGGGGA
>CAZJOE010000265.1:0-3690 GCA_964547555.1 uncultured Elusimicrobia bacterium
GCATCATGCTGGCCGACATCTTCCACAAAGGGTCTCATCCACGGCATTATCAACGTGCGCAAATGTGGATGGTGGCCGGCGAAGAAGGCGGAGTTCCGGTTCTCACCGTCAACAGTTTTGAATTCAACGAAGAAGGCGCCAAGTACATGGATGTTCTTCTTCCCGAAGCCATCCAAGTTCTTCAAGACGTGGCTAGACGAGGCGGTTTCAAAAAAATCTATATCGGCATTACGGAGTTTGGCCGGGCTTATCTGGACCAACATTATCCTCAAGGAACTTCTCAAAAGACCATCAAGAAGATCCACCATTCCGAAGCTGGCTATCAATATTATTTCGACGCCTATGTTCCGAAATTATCTTGGGGGAATGGAAAAATTAAACGCGACTATGTTTACGCCAAGAAAAGAAGCTTTATTAAGAGGTCTTACTCCATCATCTTCGGTTTGATTGAACTTTTGAAAGGCCACCGCGCCAAAGCCAACGCTTTTTTCGAATCGTTTAAGAACGCCAATAACTTCTGGGAAGTCCCGTTGGACACTAACCCTTTAGAACCGGTACCGAGTCCCAGTTCCCTTTTCTACCTTCTCCTCACCTCCCGATGGGTGTTTCCGATTCTTGTTAAATTATTTGGAGAAGAACAGGCGCATCTTGTAGCGCGACGGCTGGGATGGGCCGGGGCTGTTTTAGAAGGCCCCGCTCTTGTCACATTCATGTGGTGGGGAAATAACAATGTGACTTTGCGAATCATTCTCGGGGTTGCATTTGTTTTTGTCCACGCCCTGTTGCTGATTTTCAATATTCATGGGAATTTGTTGCGTGGTTCGCCGAGCAAACTTTTTGCTCCAGCCTTCTTCGCGCTCCTCTACGCGCATGTTTCTCCCTTTCTTTTGGATCAACCCTTCCGTCTCCTTGCACCGATGATTGCCCATATGACCTGGGACGCTTTTGTTTTGAAACCGTTTTCCACGAATAAGAAACAAAAACCGATCGATTATAAGACACTCTGGGAACAGGAAGGGAAACCAATTTTCAGCCTTAAAAATTTGTTCTCCCATCCACAGGTCTGGATCATGATCGTCATTATTTTTATTGATTTGACTTTGAAACTCGTCTTCGTTTCAACCTTGGATACAACTAAATTGACGTCGGGCGTCGCCCCCGTGGTTACCACCTCTTGGTACATCATTTTTCTTCCCATTATTATTTTGTTTTCTGGACTTAACTTGTTAACGGGAGATGTGGGTCTTGGGCTGAATTTTCACGTATTAGGAACGGTGGACAGAATTATTTCTTTATCGACAGCGCCATTCGTTGCCCTGTTTATTTTTCGGATGTTTTGGGAAAAATACAGGCAGAAGAAAAATCCCCATGAATTTAAGCTGGGGCTTCTTTTTGGCGGCGGATTAGGAAACATGCTCGAAGTTCAGTTAACAGGGAGCGCAACCAATTGGGTGGGCTTAAATAATGTAGGAATAGCCAATTTTGCAGATCTTGCCATCATGGCATCGCTTGTGTTGTTTGGAATTACTTTATTCTCTCGATGGAGAGAAAGAAGAGGGAGAATTTCTGTTTTTAACCTGTTAGATGGCACAAAGTTGAGGGCCAAAGGAATTGAAGACTTGGTTGCTCAATTTAATGCCATGTATAAGCCAAATGTTCCTGTCGTCGTCGTTGGCGAATTTATTCAAGCTGAATATAGAGATGAACACAACTCCCGATTTTTTGGAAAGTTCAAGGACACGGCCCGAGTGGAAGATTTGTTGGATCGTCTGATTCAGGAGATTTCGGAAAAGCAACCGCCGGTTCACTTGACCGGAGAACCTGGTACCGGTTCTCACGGTGCCCCCTTTGGTCAAGCAGGTTCTCCTTTAGAAGGAAAGGTGTCCCCTTCAGAACCGGTACCGAATTCTTTACCGAATTCTTCTGAAAGCCCCATCTCCCGAGGAATAAAGGACTCACCCACCTTCATAACGTTTAATCCCATTGACCTCAGATATTTGCGCAATCAGATCGGGGCACTTCGAAATAGACTGGAAGGTCGTGCTGGAATTAAAAACTTCAAGCGGGTCAAGCTTGCGGGGGCGCCGCCGATGGTGACGGAAGTTCGGCTTAGTCCTTTACAGAAAAGTCCTGAGAAAGTGGAGATAGAAATTCCGATGGGCGTTCCGGTCGATGTGAAGATGCTCGTTGAATTTATTGCGAGAGTCATGATATCAGGGCCGTTGCCGTCGGTGGAAACTGAGGCCTACGTTGCACAAGAGACGGAATGGATCCACGGACGTATTCGCATGCACTACAAGTGGGGACTTAACAAGAGCCAAGCGGATCGCGCCTTACGAATTTCCCAAAAGCTTGAAAAAATTTGGCGAACATTTGATGACGAAGTCCTCCGGGCCATTCGGAACGCCAAAAATATTCCGAACGTTGCCTCTTTGCTTGATGGCCCTGACATCGACTTCGTACCAAACATGGCCTTGCTGATGGCCAGTCAATACATGGTGGAACGGGCTGGAGGCCCGGACTATGCGGAAATTGTGGCTTTCAATGCGAAATTTGATCCGAAGGCTTATCCCCTAAAAGGAGATTTTGATATTTGGGCGCGGCTTAAACCTGGGGCCAACCACTATAACCTTGGATTGGAAAACATTGGGGATTGGCCATTAGAATTCAAACATTTCTTCCGACACAGCAATCCCCATAGAGTCCAAGGTATAGAGTTCGACCAAATTGACCGGATTGAAGCGAAATTAGACCAATTAAAAACTTTGAAACCGGAGCTGAACCCGTTAAGGTTGTTGATCGCCGGTCCTTTGATGCCAAATCTAATGCCGTTTCGACTGGAGCAATCAAGAGGAAGAAATTCCATTGTTGGGCTTACCTTCCAAATTCCTCTGCACTTGAGAAACCCGAGCGATGCGGCCACATCGGTCCCCATGCCCACTGAAGAAGATGTGGTTGTCATGGCCAGGCAATCCGAGGATATCCGTGAGGTTCTGGGTATCCAAGTCAGTTCTCTTTTGCTCCTTATTCGCTTATTGGTTTCTGGTAAGCCGCTTACCAACAGAGAAAAAGTCGTCTTCGGCCTCGGTGGGGCCCTTTTGGAGTGGGAGCTTTTGGTTTCTTTGAAGCTTCAGTTGGATCTGGCGCTTGGACATGGAATTATGAGCGCGCTTTGGTTTCTGGTAGCCGTGCTCAGTTATTCTGCCGCGCATTTATTTGTGCGGGAAAAAATAGCTAAAAAATATAAGGATTGGAATTCGTTTACCACCAAAGCGAGTTTGGATGACATTGTTTTTGGGACCTATTTGGTGTCGCTTTCACTGTTCCCTTTCGCGAACTGGGTTTCAGTCTTTACTCCCTTGGTTGTTCATCTGGTTTCCGATGGATTTGGGTTGTGGCGGAAAAGTCCGGCACGCAAAGCGCGGGATATTGAACTTCTAGCCGATACTTTTATCTCTTCCGCAAAAGGAATTGTTGCCGGGCGCATGAGAAACATTCCGTTGGACGCTTTATTGGTTCCCATCGTAAACAAGAACGTCGGAGAACTATTTGCCAAGCGAGGCCTGGGTCATGATCAATTCACCGGCGCCGATCTTGAGATTTTAGTTTCAACCATTGAAAGGAAATTGGCGGCAGAGACGGGGCAAGGGCTTCCAGTTCAAGAAGCGGCGCAGTTGGCGGAGGAGATTT